>NZ_LWFE01000148.1:0-534 GCF_001635675.1 Oleiphilus sp. HI0061
GTGCAACCTTACATAACTGAGGGACGCGTCTGCTTAGTTCGTTGATGTTCTTTAGGTCGAAATCTAATTCCGCTTCTTGAGCCGCTGCCAAAAGGTGAAGGATGGTATTGGTTGAGCCGCCCATGGCGATATCAAGCATCACAGCGTTTTCGAAGGCTTTATGGCTGGCAATTGAGCGTGGTAGAACTGATTCGTCATCTTGTTCGTAATAGCGGCGTGTAATGTCTACGATGCGGTCTGCAGCATCAAGGAATAGCTTTTCACGGTCTGCATGAGTTGCCAATGTTGTGCCGTTACCTGGTAAAGATAGACCAATAGCTTCAGTCAGACAATTCATTGAGTTAGCCGTGAACATGCCTGAACAAGAGCCGCATGTTGGGCAGGCGCTGCGCTCATATTCTGCAACCGTTTCATCATCAGCGCTATCGTCTGCAGCAATGACCATGGCATCGACCAGGTCGAGCTTGTGTTCCGAAAGCTTGGTTTTACCTGCTTCCATTGGGCCACCCGATACGAAGATAACCGGAATGTTCA
>NZ_LWFE01000149.1:0-940 GCF_001635675.1 Oleiphilus sp. HI0061
ACGGATATTAGAGCTGATTGGCTAACTGGAGGGGGCTTTGAAGCGCCTTGTGGCATACTTATTAATGGTGGAACAGGGAACTGGAAGAAGGAAGCGTATTCATGCGGAAATGTTTTAAGTACGTCTGGTGGAAGAGTAGCTGCAGCAGGTGGGGCTTCTAAAACTGTGGTGGCGCATGGCGATTACGATAACGACGGTCGTTTGGATTTATTTTCCTCTAATTCTCAACCTAGCGCTAATAAAGATACCCTTAATTTGTTACGTAACACGGGACCAAGTAATAACAATTGGTTAGCATTCCAGGTTAAGGATGCGCCGACTACAGAAGGCTTGCACTCAAGAGTAGTGATACGAAACTCTGAAACTGATAATATTTTGTGTACGAGAGAGATTTATATTGCGCAACAATACGGTGGTTCGAGCGAGCATTGTGGTCTTGGTAGCGTAAGTACTGTGGACATCTCTGTTCAGTACCCTAATGGAGGAAGACTAGTTTCCTATCAAGATGTTGGTGTAAACCAGTTTTTGATGCTGAGGTTAGATGGCTCAGCAGAAGTATGGGCCCCAGGTTCAGGTATGTAGTCTAATTTCTTTATAGAAACTGCGCAAAGTTTCACTTTGTGCAGTTTTTTTTTACCTAGTAATTACTGATAGAATACAAGGATAGCTTAAACCTTGATATTAAATGGATGTACTTTGTGTCAATAAATTATACTGCTTCGCTTGACGGCCTGAGAGGTTATGCTGTTTTATCGGTAATACTTTTTCACTGTGGCATACTCTATTGGGGGTGGCTTGGTGTACAGCTATTTTTTGCACTCTCGGGTTTTCTAATAACCTTGAGCTTATTTTCAGGCAAGGAAAAGAGTTTTAAGCTATATCTTAAAAACTTTTATGTTCGAAGAGCTTTGAGGATTTTTCCTCTATACTTTTTATTCCT
>NZ_LWFE01000150.1:0-509 GCF_001635675.1 Oleiphilus sp. HI0061
ACAAAGTATGGACATAATCTGGAGAATCTTCATTTTGCGCGATTTCTTGGATTAATTTAGCAGCGCGACTAGCCAAGTGTATGCGGCGTTTATCATTTTCATATAGATCAATTATTTGTTTATCAATGTCATCACGTATACCATTTCTATCGACATCAGGTAAAAAATCAAGAGGCGCAAAGCCCGACATTTCGGCTTTAGCTGCGCTGCATACGATCAGTGCGGTAAATAATATTAAAATCCTTATCACTAAAGTAACCTTCCTTTATGAGACTTAACGCCGCGTTAACCGCGCGAGCCGAAGGCGAGTCCGGTTGAACGCTTGGTTAGAATTTCTTTATTTAGTACGTTTTAACTTCAAAATACTTTATTTTCTTGTTTTCAATAACTGGATCGATCACGTATATATTCCCAGCTTCCAGCCGCGCGATGATATTATTATCTTCTACTCTAGTTCGCTCCATTTCTGCGTATGCTTCAGAGCTTGCTACAATGGCACCAGTATCAAC
>NZ_LWFE01000151.1:0-882 GCF_001635675.1 Oleiphilus sp. HI0061
GATGCGTGTCTATTTTGAAAAACCTCGAACAACTGTTGGATGGAAAGGTCTTATCAATGACCCTCACCTAAATGATTCATTTGAAGTTGAAGAAGGCCTGCATATTGGCCGCCAACTACTAATAGACATTTGCGATATGGGCCTACCTACCGCTACCGAAGCACTTGATCCAATCTCACCACAATACTTGCAAGATACAATTTCCTGGTCTGCTATTGGTGCGCGTACCACAGAGTCCCAAACACACCGCGAAATGAGTAGCGGTTTGTCAGTTGCAATCGGCTTTAAGAATGGCACAGACGGCGGCCTTGGCGTTGCGATGAATGCACTTAAATCTGCATCACACCCTCATAGCTTTTTAGGGATTAATCGCGAAGGACAAGTATCGGTAGTTCGCACTAAAGGCAACCCATATTCTCACGTTGTCTTGCGTGGTGGTGGCGGTAAACCTAATTATGACTCAGTTAACGTTGCACTATGCGAGCAGGAACTTGAGAAAGCAAAACTTAGTAAGAACATAATGATTGATTGCAGCCACGCAAACTCAAACAAAGATGCTAACCTGCAGCCACTGGTTATGCAGGACGTTTGCAATCAGATCATCGACGGCAACAAATCTATCGTTGGCATTATGGTTGAGAGCAATCTTAAGTTTGGTAACCAATCGATTCCTGAAGATTTATCTCAGCTTGAGTACGGCGTATCAGTTACCGATGCTTGTATCGACTGGGAGACAACTGAAAAATCGTTACTGGAAATGCACGAGAAACTAAAAGACGTGCTACCTAAGCGATAAACAGTTCAAACGATTTAAAGTAATAAAAAAGCCGCTCAATCTGAGCGGCTTTTTTATTGATAAGCACAAATGGTCACTCCAACCAT
>NZ_LWFE01000152.1:0-878 GCF_001635675.1 Oleiphilus sp. HI0061
TTGGGAGAGAGGTAGTCGTTATAGGCATCTTATATTTTAATCTGTTTAATTTAATGTCAGAATACGTCAGTGGCGTATAGTTGTGTTTATGGTTATTATTGAAACAAGCGTATTTACCAAACTCATTAAGCAATTGATGCCTGATGAACAATATCGAGAGCTACAAGAAACGCTGGTTAATCGGCCTGACCTTGGTGACCTGATTAGAGGTTCTGGAGGTTTGCGTAAGATCCGTTGGAAGCTTAAGTCTGCAGGTAAAAGTGGTGGTGTGCGAGTTATTTACTATTGGGTGGTAAGCGATGAACAAATTCGTATGCTGTATGTTTATCCAAAGGGTAAACAAGAAAGCTTAACTTCAGATCAATTGGCGATATTAAAAACCATTGTAGAGAGGTGGTAAATGATATGAAAGATAATGACTTTAGTGAACTGCTGGCGAGCGTTCAGGAAATGGATGATATAGTTGAAGGTAAAGCGGGCACATCGCGTAACTTTAAATTTGAAGAGCCTGAAGTTAAGGCGATTCGTGAAAAAATTGGCTTATCTCAAACCCGTTTCGCAGGACTCATTGGTGTCAGTAAGCGTACATTAGAAAATTGGGAACAGGGGCGGCGTTATCCAACAGGTCCCGCGAGAGCTTTGCTTCGTTTGCTAGACAAAGACCCAGAATATGCTCTGCGCACTTTGAATGGGTAATTTTGAGAATTACTTAATAGGTTTGTTTATCTCTTTGTTGACCTGCATCTGCTATAACTAATTTCCCATAATGGTTGTACCTACAACTCCAGCTCGCAAGTAACTTTTTTATTCTATCGATCCTTTGAAGAAAAAGGTGTCACATTTAATTTTTAAATACAGAAAATAGATGTGAAGTCTTT
>NZ_LWFE01000153.1:0-635 GCF_001635675.1 Oleiphilus sp. HI0061
TATTGCAGAATATGACCAGACGAAGATAGATGAATTACTGCTTAATTCAGGTGTGATTCGAAATAAGCTTAAGGTGAACTCTATTATTAAAAATGCACGCGAATTTCTCGAGATTGAAAAGAATGAGGGTGACTTTTCAAAGTACCTTTGGTCATTTGTTGGCGCTAAGCCGATAGTTAACAGCTGGCGGACGATGGCAGATGTACCGGCTGTAACGCCAGAGTCCGAAGCAATGTCGAAAGATTTGAAAAAGCGCGGCTTTACCTTTGTCGGTCCGACTATTTGCTATGCCTTTATGCAGGCTGTGGGGATGGTTAATGACCACCTGGTGACATGCCCAGAGTGGTCAAAAGTGAGCTAAAAGCTGAGTGAAGTTTAGCCCTTCTGATTCACCATCCATACTGCGGCTTCAACTCGAGAATTCAAACCTAGTTTTTTCAGGACATGTTTGACGTGAACCTTCACGGTTCCGTCAGAGATATCGAGTTCACGGGCAATAAGCTTGTTGCTCATACCTTTGGCTATGAGTTTCAGGATCTCGTGTTCCCGGCTGGTTAGTTTGGCTAATAAGTTCGATTTCTTATCGTTGCCGCCTCGTATTGCTCCGGCCAGAACATGTGTTAGCTTCTCACTGA
>NZ_LWFE01000154.1:0-755 GCF_001635675.1 Oleiphilus sp. HI0061
GTCGCTATGGAAGGCGTATCTGCAATCAAGGAGACAGCCGCTGTATCGCTAACGGTTGCACCATCAAGTGTTGCGCTGATAGTTGCTGTGCCAATACTAATAGGTGCGGTAAGCGTTGCGCTGTAGCTACCATCTCCATTGTCGGTGCTTGTGCTTATGGACCCCGCTGTCGTGAAAAATAACACTGTTTGGCCGCTTACTGCCGTTGGTCTGTTGCTTAGGTCGTAGCCATCCAGAGTGATTGTAGTGGTGGCACTACCATTGGCGACGATGCTTGCATTATTTGCAGAGATAAGTGAAAAATTTGCGTTGGCAGGAAGTTGATCAGGCCCGGAGTCTTGTATGTGTGAATACGTTGTGGAGGCATAATCTTGCTGAAGGTCAAAGCCGCTTTCCTGGAAAAACAGGTGAGCTTCAATTAGAAAGTTGCCACTCGGTTCATCTAACTGATATGAAACACTATTTGTTCTAGTCTGAGTTTGCCCTACAAGCCCTGGAAAGTCTTCGGTGGCTTGGCTGTGCATGTTGCCGCTCTGGTCGATAAGGTTTACTTCTAGCCGGTAGCCACCCTCTCTGGTTGTGAGTACTTCGGTATCTAGGTTTAAAGTAACTGTGCCACTATCTATATCAATAGAGGACAGGCTAATATTGATGAATTCAGAGCTATCATCATCCCCTTCATCGATAAGTAATTGTCCCCAATTGACTCGAGTGGCCCAAGGGTTTGCTATGGTGACTTCGACGATATTGTTCCC
>NZ_LWFE01000155.1:0-719 GCF_001635675.1 Oleiphilus sp. HI0061
CCTCTGGCATCTTCCCTAGCGAACAGGCAAGCATGGAAGAGGCATCACAATACAAGCTTAAGACTATCTGTGAAAAACTAAACCTATCTGAATCTGACCATGTGGTTGAAATTGGCTCTGGCTGGGGCGGGTTCGCCATCTATGCTGCCAAGCACTATGGCTGCAAAGTCACCACCACCACGATCTCTGATAAACAACATGAGTTAGCACAAACACGGATCAGCGAAGCAGGCTTAAGCGATAAAATCACACTTCTAAAGCAAGACTATCGTGAGCTAGAGGGGCAATTCGACAAGCTCGTTTCAATAGAAATGATCGAAGCGGTTGGCTGGCAATACTATGACACCTTTTTCGCGACTTGCGCCTCACTGTTGAAACCAAATGGCGCGATGCTGATTCAAGCCATCACAATTGAAGACCAGCGTTTCGAGTACGCCAAACGCAACGTCGATTTTATTCAGCGTTATATCTTTCCTGGTAGTTGTATTCCTTCAATTCAGGCTCTCACTAGCTCATCGATGAAGGCCAGCGACCTACGACTCGTTTATCAAGAGGACTTTGCGGAACACTACGCTAGAACACTGCTAGCATGGTTGGATTCATTTAATAAAGCCTCAGCGACCATCACAGAGCTAGGCTATAGCAAAGAATTTAAACGTATGTGGGAGTTCTACCTCTGCTACTGCGCAGGAGGTTTCAAAGAGCGCTCTATCGGCGTA
>NZ_LWFE01000156.1:0-859 GCF_001635675.1 Oleiphilus sp. HI0061
GAGCCGAGAATAGATAGAGATGAAGACGGTGTGCCGCAGCGAGTATGGGTGTCTGCTTATACGGGCGCTGGTGTAGATCTGCTTAATCAAGCGATTATTGAAATTCTTGGTGATGAAATAGTTCATCAGAAAATTAAGCTTGACCCTTCTAAAGGCGGAAAACTAAGAGCCTTGTTTTATGCTGCATCGGTCGTGCAGGATGAAAGCTATGATGAAGAAGGCGGGCTAGTTCTAGAAATTCGCTTACAGCGCCTCGATTACGAAAGACTGCTTCGCCAAGCTGAAGTTAATGAATCTGATTTAGATATCACTAACTTGTAATCACAAGCTATCCAGCCCGATAAAAGGCACTAAAATGTCACGCATTTGACTGAAAGCGTACAACCAAATGTGCATCAAGTCAGAAAATTACATTTCTCAAAAAAACTTACACTAAGTTATGTAAGTACTTCTGTTAAAAATAAAAAGCTGTGCTATGTTTTATAGATAGCGAACTTCTTTTCTAGGAATTCATCGTAAGATATTGATATTTTAGGCATTGCCAAATTGAGGATAAGATATGTTTCTTAATAAATCAGTGGTTTCATCGCTGAGCATGGCGCTTTTGCTAAGTGCATGTAGCGGAAGTGACGGTTTTGGTGTGGGTAATGGTAACCCAGATGATTCAAGTGGTACTGAAACTACTGAAACCGATTCCGGGACGGATACATCACCGACTGCTGACGTGGACGAGAGGTTAGGTTCTGGTTCAGGTAATAGTTTTGATGCTGGTGCAATGGTAACCGGTTTGGCTGACGGTGAGGTGCTTTCTTACGGTGCTAGTACGACGATATCTGTCAATGTAGTTAATGCAGGTAGG
>NZ_LWFE01000157.1:0-1030 GCF_001635675.1 Oleiphilus sp. HI0061
ATCAAGAAGCTGGCTTCACTATTTGATGATAAGATCAAACCTCGCGATACCATCGTTGCAGAGCCAGAGCTGGGCTTAGGGCCGCTTCATACAGCCTTTGACGGACGCGGTAATGCTTATACAACCGTCTTTATCGATAGTCAGGTGGTTAAGTGGAACGTGGAAGATGCGATCAAAGCTTATCAAGACAAGAAAGTTAATTACATTCGCCAAAAGCTGGATGTTCATTATCAGCCAGGTCACCTTCACACCACCATGGGTGAAACCCGTGATGCTGATGGCAAATACCTAGTCTGTCTCTGTAAGTTCTCTAAAGACCGATTCTTACCGACGGGCCCACTTCGTGCCGAAAATGATCAGTTAATCGATATCTCCGGCGATGAAATGAAGCTGATTCACGACGGCCCGACCTTTGCTGAGCCTCACGATTGTATGATCGTTCATCGAAGCAAAGTGAAGCCAAGCAAAATCTGGAAGCGTGATGACCCCTTCTTCGCTGAAACCGTTGCTCAAGCAAAGAAAGATGGTGTAAATCTTGAAATGGACAACAAGATTATTCGCAAGGGTAACAAAGTGACGGTTTATATGACCTCGGTTGCACCAAACTTTGGCCTGAACAAATTTACCGTTAAGCAAGGCGATGAAGTCACCATGGTGATCACTAACCTTGATATGGTAGAAGACGTAACTCATGGTTTCTGTATGGTCAACCATGGCGTCAGTATGGAAATTGGCCCTCAGCAAACCCAGTCAGTGACCTTTACCGCCGACAAGGTTGGCGTACAATGGTTCTACTGTCACTGGTTCTGCCATGCACTGCATATGGAAATGCGTGGCCGAATGTTAGTCGAAGCTTAAACCCTTTAAGCTTTAGCTAACTGCTAAAGGCGAAAAAGAAGTACAAGATGTCACAACCATCTCGAATACTGCTGGAAACACAGCAGAACAAACAGAAGCACAGTGCGTATATCCTTATGCTGTGCCTCTGTACCTGTCTGATAGTGGTGGCATCTCTTTTATCCTCTTCAGC
>NZ_LWFE01000158.1:0-11038 GCF_001635675.1 Oleiphilus sp. HI0061
AATTATAAGAACTGGTGCTATGACTGGAATAGATTGTTGATAGGAAAAATTGGTCAGTTCGACAATAACGGAGAAGCTACAGACGAGCTGACGAAGGTTTTGTTGCAAGATTTAATAAAACCATCTTGTCATGAAAACGTTAAAAACCAAATAAAGCATGACGGGAAGAAGTCTTTAAGCAAGAAATACACGATAAACAAAAAACGAGTTTACTCTTGTCAAAAACCCGTTTTCTTCCAACCAAATTTTCAAAACCAATACTCGCCGCTGGAAGAACTACTTATGTCTTGGCTGGCAGCCTGCGAAACTGTTCAACCATCAGACATCAAACACCTAAAAACTACTGACTATGCTTTTGAGTTCAACACATCTGGACGGTTGATAATGATGGAATGTAAGTACTATAAAGGGCGCTCCGGCAGTAACAAAACTCTCAATATACTCAATGCAAAGGACATATGGACTCGTGCCCAATATAAATATATTACCAACCTGTCAAAGGGCGACCTGTTGGTAAAGTCAGATACTGGATCACAAATTAATATGCCTGGGCTAGGCAAATTCGCTGATAACCATAACATCATAAACTACTTATTTAAGCTTTGGTCTCTTCCAGAATTGAATCGACTTATCAGAAGAGAATCAGAAAAAGCTCAGACTCAAACTCTTTTTCTGGATGTAATTCTCAAATTGCAGCTTGGCAGCGAATCACGTGCACAGTATTACCATAGAACGAAAAAGCCAACCTCCGAATACCAACAATCCGTTCCAAGACCATTACCAAGTAATTGGTTTTCACTAACACACATAAAAAACACCGCAGTTCATGCTGGTTCAGATAAATATCGCGACTCGGACTTAATTAATAACCATAGCCATACATCTGAGACAGAGAAATTCGACTACTTAACTGATGACAACAAAGACTACGTTAACCGCCTTCATCGAATCACACGACTGGTGATTCACGACCTTCAAAATGTTGTCTATCAACCCACATTAGGCGACACCTTGTTAAAGATACATGATGTAACTACAAGAACTCGGGTTTCAAACGTTACGGGAGAAGAGCGCCCTCGAATACAGTTATTGAAGGCTTTGGCTGAAAAGCAAAATGATGATGATGAACTCATCGTAATGGACACGGTTGATACTGCACTGTATGCGATTCATTATCTGAAACAAGCCGAAGCGGCTCTACCAAAGCTACTGATTATTAGACCAGATTTCGTAGAGAAAACTCTTATTCTAAATGTTGAATGGATGAGTACTCTCTTAACAAAATTGAGTCATACGAAGGCTGCCAAACAGCAGTATAAAGCCCTCAAAGAACACCTTCCTCCAATGTTTGATTATCTATTGGAGAGCGCGGAATGAGCATAGTAGCAGAGGATTTTTTCGACACTTTCAATCGAGATGAAGCTCAAGCAATACTGAATGCACTAGAGGGATCTGAAGGCAACGATTTTTTCGAGAATAAATGGCTGTTTTATAATAACCAGAACGATTCGATCAGGATTGAATTTGATTCTTTGGCACCATTGATTCAAGCCAACCCAGTTTTAGCAGAAACACTTGGACCCAATATCATCGACTCAATTAAATTGATTTGGCTAAAGTGCATTGAATCGAATTCCGCCAATACATACCTTTGTGTGTTCAAGGGCCTTGCCCTTCTCCTAGCGGCAATGGCTCACACGAGGCATTTCCAGCTCAATCGCACCAGCTGCTTCGAAATCGTTGCATACTTGCTTACTCACCAGTGGAACAAAGATAAAGCAATCAGACTCAATGGAATAAAAAGTAAAGGAAGTTTCGAGCAACAAACCAAAGTTGTGCGCTGGCACTCAGCGATGCTTCAACTAAATCTAGGTTGGGTTGATGCCTTAGTAACTAACAAATTCTTAAATAAGACTGTATCTGAACTCATCCCAGATCTGACGGATGACAACTTATCTTACAAAGACTGGAGCGAGGGCGGGAGCTATAACTTTCTATCTTTAGATCACGGACGCTTTTACCTAGAACATTGTATGTATTTTTTTGAAAAACATATAGCTTTAGCTTCTGGACTTGCTGAAGTCTACAGATCCAGACAAGGCATAGCTGACAAACTTGGATTGAGCTTAAATACAGTCCAACAAATTCTACCCCGGGTGCTACAAGGCTACTCGCCCCTCGAGCTAGAGCCAACAGTTCGTAGCAAATTAAGCACAGTCACAAGCATTGTAAATGAAACCATCCGGCGATTTGAATCCACCTATCGCTCCGTAGGTTTTTCAATGCATATCACTAAAGACACGACTCTAAGAGAGCTTGCCCGTAATCTCCAAATACCCAATAAGCTCGAGAATATAGACCGCCTAAGAGTAATAGCATGGGAATGGGTTAGCAGGAGAAATCTGGCGGAAACTAAGCATTTGTTGTCTGGATGTGTACCGCAACTCTCAGAAGAGGCATTTATCGAACACTGCGACATTCTGGAAGAGCGGTTCAATGCGCATCAATTTTCAATACCTGATAAAAACGACTACAAGAATATTGGATTAGACGAAGCTGATTCAAAATTAAACGGAAGTACATCACTGCCGAAGCAGCTAATAAACTTAGTGGAAGGTTCAGGCCTAACGAATATAGTTGGGCTTACTGGTTGGCGCAAAAGTGAACTTGGCTTCCCCTCGTCATCTATAAGTCGCATGGAAAACAAAGATCTATTGGATAGCTACGCATTTCCTTATCGATATATAGTCAATTGGTATGTTCAGAAGACACATGGAAGAGTAAAACAAGACAGAGAAATAACATTCAAGATATTTCAAATATCAGAATTACTAAAGGCATTAGTGGGGGCCACTCCAGATAAGCCATCTTTATATACTTATAAGAAAAACAAAAAAGATGTTTTCTGCTCCAAATCAGCGGTAAATAGTGCCGTTAAAGTTTTGTGGCCTCACTTTATAAAACACTATACGGGTTTTAGAGACTTGGAGAATCTGGCTGAATGGCAAAGAACCCAGGAGCAACTTAGCCGTGGTAAAAACGATTCGGAGCTGAATAAAACGAGAGAGCGCCTTCTGCTAATTCGTTCTCAAGATCAGTGGGATAATATGGTTGAAGATATCAATTTGAGAGAGACATATAGACGCTGTCGTGAGGAGTGGCCATTAGTAAGTTTTTATTTGGAAGGCTCTTCAAGGAAAAAAGAGGATTGGGTCTCCAAATACAAAAACAGAAAACTCGAGCCTGAATGGATTCAACTGTTAGACAAAAACTTGTCTCCAGAAACAAAAGAATGGCTACTTTCTTTGTCTGATAGTGAGTGTCGAACTGGATTAGTTGCAAAACTGTTGATGCAAGAAATCATGGAGGACACTATTTATCCATCACCACACTCCTTCAGGCACATGTGGGCTGAGGCAGTTTACAGGCGCTTTGATGGAGATGCTGGATGGATGATACGAAGTCAATTTAAACATATTGCCAAACGTATGTGGCTTGCTTATATCAGAAATAAAGATAATCGCTCGATTCATCGACAAGTGAAACAGCAGGTTATTAGCTCTTTAGTCGCCAACTTCATACAAAAACAAGGGAATGGCTACGCCGGCAAATTCCACAAATGGCTTAAACGACTTATGCACAAGACAGTGATTATGAATACAGCAGAGCAGTCAAAGTTTGCGGAAAGAATTTCCTTGGTTGAAATTGAAGATATCAAAACAAACGCATGGGGGTATTGCGTGTTGAAACGACGAACTAAACACCTCGCGAAATGCGCCCAAGCAGGGGAACCGCAAAGACACAATGCTTCGCCTCAACTCTGTTTAGGCTGCTCTCATAATTTAATGCAATCCGAAAATATCGAATGGAATTTATTTAACATCTTTAATCATGTTGAAGCTTTAAAGAATCCAGAGGTACCTCGGATATTCAAAGAAACCTCTTATGAACAAGTCAAGCTAGTTGCTAGTAATACCAATACTATTAACCCCAATCATGAGAGTTTAGAAGAGCTCCATATAACGCTTAGCAACTATGAATCCGAGAGGATGTGTTAAATGGTGATGAACTTCATCAAAACCAAGGCCGACCAATCTTTGCGAAATAAAGCAAAGAAACTTCCTGATTGGGTTAGCGAAGAAAATGCGAGCCTTTTGGCTTGGCAATATATCGAAGAGCAGAAAAGAGAAAAAACGCTTTACATCAAAACACACAACAAAATAGGCGATTTTCAACAGAAATCCAGCTACAAAATTTTTGGGTCAAGTGTCGCGAAAGCCGCCGGAGTAGCGAGAAATACTCTTTTTGAAAATGATACATATTCTGAGCAGCTAATCATCTATCTGAGTGATATCAATGACAAACTGCTACAAGCGAAAGACCAAAAACTAAAAAGTTCTCAAAACACGAAATCTCGCGGAACGATCAGAAATAGCAAAGATGAACTATTACGCATTAACGAAAGCCTTAAGAGTCGAGTAAAAGAGCTAGAGAATCAAAAAACGGAGGAACTAGTTCGACGAGCTTTTGATGAACTTCCGCTTCCCGTCAAAAAGAAACTTGGGATTGACTAATGACCGCCTCCAAAAAACTTCTAATCGTCGCTCATGCGCCATCCCCGAACTTGATTAAGCTAGTAGATGCGACAATCAAAGGAGCATCAGTGGAGAACTTCACAGGGATCGAAGTAAACTACCTAAAACCTTTGGACACTCAATCTAGCGACATAATTTCCGCAGATGCGATCATAATTGGAACTACCGAAAACCTTGGCTATATGTCGGGCCTAATCAAGGATGTTTTTGATCGTTGTTACTATGACTGTCTAGAAACAACTCAAGGTAAGCCATTTGCGTATTTTATTCGTGCAGGCCACGATGGAACTGGAACCAAAAGAGCCATAGATACCATCACAACAGGTTTAAGGTGGAGACTGATAAAAGAGCCATTGCTTTGCAAAGGCCCATTTCAGGAGGAGTTCGTATCTCAATGTGAAGAGCTTGGCTTGTTCGTCGCCGCCAGCTTGGATGCAGGCATCATTTGAGCGACGTGCCAGGATCCATCAAACTGTGAAGCATTAGATCCGTAATAACAAAGTACTCACTTACTAGCTTAGCAGGATCAATTGTTTGTATGCTCATATGAGGAATCGTAAAAGAATACTCCACTAAGGCATCGTGGGCTTCTTTGTACCTCTGTCGACCGTTGTTGATTTTAGAATAAGAATCGATTCTTTCTTTGAACTCAACTTTGTCTTCAAAGCGCTCCTCTTCGGAAATTTCCTTTCTAGTACCAAAAAAGACGCTTGTGGAGCCGCTAGAGTGTACCCAAATATTTGAAGCAAGCCCGTGCAAAACTCTGCGTTTACCTGCCAATAGTGCGTAAGGACAAGCGGATCCACACTGAACATTTGAGATTTTGTTTCCATCAACAAGTAAATACTCATCGGCAACGCACGTGTTAAGTTTATTCTGAGCGATCAAATTACCCAACTCAAATGCTCCGTCCGCCCCTCCACCTGGACTATTGAAACATACTATATCGGGTACCTGACTTTGTTTTCTCCCTTTCAAAAATTTCGACAGCTCTCGCGATGTATTGTTGTTAATAATCCCATCGATAAGAATGACGTCGAAACCACAAAATCCTTCCGAACACGCTTTCGCGCCCAATACTTTTGCACTTTCAAAGCCCGCTATAGATAGATTATCTTCTTTGTATTTCTGGACAAAAAAAACAACGACCAAAGAACTCATTAGAACTAGACTAATCTTATTTATGTTCACCAAATATCATCCTTTTCAATTACTAACCCTTTTACTTCAAGATGGTTTTCACAATCGCAATCGGTATGCGTGCGCTTTACAAACTCTTGTCGTCACAACCTAAAGATGCTTTGCTGCTACACTGGCTCTTTTCGAATAGGATGCTTACTCAGCTCCTCAGGAATAGCCTCCAGCAGCTCACTGGAGTGATAATCTAAAATGATTTCTCCTGTTGTTGCTCGCTCTGTCCAATACCTGCCTGAAAGCTTAAGTTGCGGCTTTTCAATAATTCGGAAGACTGAAGTTCCGTCATGAGGCATACTCCTATCACTCACGCTAAGCCTTGGCTTGCTCGTGTAGCAATAAGCTATATTTTTAATCTGTTTATCAGAATCTATCTGAAAACCCTCTGCGTAAGAAAAACTCTCCATTTCTCCTGTACGCATAACGCAGCTAATATGAAAGAAGGTCTGATTTACGGTGAGCATTACTGGTATTCTCGGTGGCTTCTCCCCCGTTTCAGGGTTAATCCAGTCAGAATATATAAAACCAACCCACGTACCGTTTAGATTTGGAAATGGTACAAGCCAACCCCTGAACAGCCGGAACTTCCAACCCCATTTAGTGAAAGCAAAGATAGCCAAAAGATCTATCGTCACGACTTTTGGCAAGAGCCCAAAGAAGTCCACTGGATTGGATAAGTCTTTATTCTCGATGAGCGCCAGCAAAACCCAGGCGATGGCTGAGGCTCCCAGTAATAGATAGAGTGAGCTCTTAATAGTTACGTTTTGCATTATTTAAACTCCAGATAATTCCATGCGGCATTAGCAAATTCGCGTCCATCGGCACGGCTCCATTTTTGACTTGAGTGAAACAAGAAAAAACAATCATTCGCTTCCGTCCAACGGTCTGTACTAGGTTCTTCTCCTTGCAGTTCATTCCATATATGAAATAGCAAACCGCGAAGTCGTTCTGTCCAATTTGGCTTTGAGAATATTTCGTCCGGACAATTGAAAACTAAGCACTCTATAAAGAAGGATGGGAGCTCGCGAAATTCACCGCTTTCATACATCAGGTTTTCTAATCGCTTTAGGAGGCGGACGCCCTTCTTATATGCATAGTTTGTTCGTTTGTTCTTGTCTACGCCGTGTTCCAGCTGCTGGGCAGGATAGTTAACGATATTGCTTCCGTCGGTTTTAAATACCTTGGTTCCATCTCTTGATCCGTATTTCATGTGGTATCTAAAACTAAAACAAGGCACTACGTCTGCATCCACCCTAGCTGAGCTCGAGTTTATCTGAATTGCAGTAGAGCCGGAGCTATCGATTTGGCCGGGAAACTTTGATCGCATGGCTGCAAGTAATT
The DNA here is from genome assembly GCF_001635675.1 of Oleiphilus sp. HI0061. Taxonomy (NCBI): domain Bacteria; kingdom Pseudomonadati; phylum Pseudomonadota; class Gammaproteobacteria; order Oceanospirillales; family Oleiphilaceae; genus Oleiphilus; species Oleiphilus sp. HI0061. The sequence goes on from NZ_LWFE01000158.1 coordinate 7,131, forward strand.
CAGATCGCAACTTTTCTGGCGTCCAGATTCCCTCATATGGGGTTCCAGGATTATGAGTTCCTTTTTCTGACTCATCCCAGTACAAAACGTCATTACATTCCACGGCGATATCTACGTCGCTGTCTAAACGTACATTCGTATTGTTGGCATAAGATCCTTTTGCATAGATTTTTAAAGAGCAGTTGTTAAAAGCTTCATGCTCTGAAATGGCATCTCGAATCATGCGCTCTGTTCTTTCTTGTTTGTCTTTTTCCGTATCACTCGAAGGTGCTGTCCAAGCTGCTAATTGGCTTTCCAAACTCATAAACAATCCTCTTGCACAAATTACTGCGCCATTCTAATGGTGCAGTCTTTTTTGTATTTTTGCTTGACAATTGCGCAGTTGTCAACGATTATTTGTGCAGTATTTAAATGGTGCACAATTTTATGCGTGTAAAATTAAGTGATATTTGTACTGTCAAAGCGGGACATCCATTCCGTGGAAAAATTCCAGAGCAGCCAGAAGGTGACGCTTTGGCGGTTCAGATACGTGACGTTTCTGATGATGGGGATATTCTTTGGGATCAGGTAATACATACTGATATCAAAGGTAGGAAGAGTCCTGATTGGCTGAGAGACGGACACGTACTCTTTATCGCTAGAGGGCAGAAGAATAATGCTGCGCTGGTCGTGAACGCTCCTTCTAAAGTGGTATGCGCACCACACTTCTTTTTATTAGAAGTGAGAGACGAGGCAGTTATCGCACCTTCGTTTTTGGCTTGGCAGCTTAATCAGGCGGATTCACAGCGCTATTTCGCGATAGCTGCACAGGGCACCGCACAGGTAAATGTGACCCGAGCACATTTGGAAGCAACGACAATCACAGTCCCACCAATGGATAAACAAGTGACCATAGTAAAGCTTTACCAAGCTGCGATAGCTGAGAAAAAACTACATATGGCATTTATCGAGAATCGAGCAAAGCAATTAACGGCTATCGCACATGAGATCATGAGCGAAGCTTAAGAAACATACCTCACGGACAACAGAAACATAAATAGGATGAAGAAATGACCAACACCCAAATCAACCAAGACGACATCAACAAAGCCGTCTGGAACGCCTGCGACACCTTTCGCGGCGTCATCAGCTCCGATACCTATAAAGACTTCATCCTCACCATGCTGTTCTTAAAGTACATCTCAGACGTGTATCGGGATGAGCACAGTAAACTGGTTGAACAATACGGAGATAACCCTGAACTAATTAAGGCCATGATGGCCAAGCAGCGTTTTGTTTTGCCAGAAGGTGCGAGTTTTTGGGATCTCTACGAACATCGCCATCAAGCGGGTAATGGTCAGCGTATCGATCAGGCGTTACATGCCATTGAAGAGAATAACGGTGCCAAGCTGAAAAATGTGTTTCAGGACATCAGCTTCAACACCGACAAATTAGGCCCTGAAAAACAAAAGAACGAATTGCTGCGGCATTTGCTGGAAGACTTTGGCAAAGAATTATTAGACTTGCGCCCGAGCCGAGTCGGTAGCCTCGACATTATCGGCAACGCCTACGAATACCTGATTAAGCACTTTGCCGCAGGCAGTGGCAAAACCGCTGGCGAATTCTATACCCCGCCCGAAGTATCGGACTTACTCTCGGCCATTCTGGAGCCACAAGAAGGCGACCAAATCTGCGACCCGGCGTGTGGTTCGGGTTCGCTACTCATGAAATGTGGCCGGGCTGTTCGCAAAAATTTTAATGGCTCGAAAAAGTACGCGCTCTTTGGTCAGGAAGCTATCGGCTCTACCTGGGCCTTGGCCAAAATGAATATGTTCCTGCATGGGGAAGACAACCACCGCATTGAATGGGGCGATACCATTCGTCACCCCGCACTCAAAGATAAAGACGGTACAGGCTTATTGCATTTTGATGTAGTGACGGCCAACCCACCTTTCAGCTTGGACAAATGGGGCCATGATGATGCCAGCAACGACCCTTACGGACGTTTTCGTCGCGGTATACCACCCAAAACCAAAGGCGACTATGCTTTTATCAGCCACATGATCGAAACCCTGAAATCGGAAACCGGCAGAATGGGTGTGGTGGTTCCTCATGGTGTGTTATTCCGCGCTTCCAGCGAAGGCAAGATACGTCAGCAACTAATTGAAGAAAACTTGTTGGATACGGTCATTGGCCTACCGGAAAAGCTCTTCTTTGGTACCGGTATACCTGCCGCGATCCTGATCTTCAAAAAACACAAAACTGATGAGAACGTATTGTTCATCGATGCCAGCCGTGAATTCAAATCCGGCAAAAACCAAAACCAGCTCACCGAAGACAATATTCAGAAAATGATCGACACCTACAAAGCCAGAGAATCTGTCGATAAATACGCTTACTTAGCCAGTTTTGAAGAAATCAAAGAAAACGACTTTAACCTCAATATCCCGCGTTATGTCGATACCTTTGAGGAAGAGGAAGAAATTGATTTAGAAGTCGTTCGCCAAGAGCGAGTGAAACTGCAGGCTGAGTTTGACCAACTGGAAACAGAAATGGAAGGTTATTTAAAGGAGTTGGGTTATGGCGCCTGAGGATTGGTACTCAATAAGATTAGATGAAACTTCTACAGTTATTGACTGTAAACACAGAACGCCAAAGTATGTGAATAATGGAGTTCCCTTAGTTTCGCCGGGGACAATCAAGTGGGGGCCTCTTGATCTTATAAGCCCAACAAAGCGAGTTGAGCAAGACGAATATGAGTCTTTGATGGATCATTGCACCGTTGATGTTGGGGATTTGGTTCTCAGCAGAAACCAATCTGTTGGAGTCGCATCCTTTGTTGATTCTCACGGTCCTTTTGTGTTGGGACAAGACACAGTTTTAATAAAGCCAACTACTAGCGATTCAAGTTTCCTGTTTTACAACCTACAATCAGTTGAAACTCAGAGGACAATCTTCAAGCTCGCAGGCGGCTCAACCTTTTCCAGGATCAATTTAGGGGATATTCGTAAGCTAAAATTGATATTTCCTCCCCTCCCAGAACAACAAAAAATAGCCCGCATCCTCTCCACCTGGGACAAGGCCATTACCAACACAGAAAAGCGCATCGACAACAGCAAACAGCAGAAAAAAGCTCTCATGCAACAACTGCTCACGGGGAAAAAACGCTTTCCTGGGTTTAAGGGGGAGTGGGAAGACAAGTACCTTCATGATGTAGCACAAATTATCGTCAGCCCTGTAGATAAGAAGACGGTCGAAGGCGAGATACCTGTTCAGATTTGTAATTACACTGATGTTTATTACAACTCTAGAATTACAAAGACACTTAACTTCATGAGTGCAACAGCAAAACAGTCTGAAATAGATAAGTACACTCTTGAGGTTAATGATGTGATTGTGACAAAAGACTCGGAAACCCCCGGAGACATTGCTGTTCCTGCTTTAGTCAGCGAAGACCTTGAAGGGGTTGTCTGTGGTTATCACCTGGCAATTATTCGGCCTAATGAAAACCTAGTTGAAGGAGCCTTTCTCAACTATTTATTTTCGATTCCCAAAACCAGGTATTACTTTTTTACCTTAGCTACGGGAGCGACACGCTTTGGCCTATCAGTTGGAGGTATTAACAAAGCACACTTCACTCTGCCACCTTTAGAAGAGCAACAAAAAATCGCCACCGCCCTAACCAATGCGGACAGAGAAATCGAACTGCTCGAACAGCAACTGGCTGATCTCAAACAAGAGAAAAAGGCCTTGATGCAGCAGTTATTGACGGGCAAGCGGCGGGTAACAGTGGATAACAAGGAGAGAGTAGCTTAGTGGAAATTAATAGCCCGCTCATTCAACTTGCGTTACTCGAATCGTTAAAAGCAAATGAAATTGCAGACGAGATTGATCTGTTTTTGCCCTTCATTGCTGTCACTCTTACTGAC
>NZ_LWFE01000159.1:0-479 GCF_001635675.1 Oleiphilus sp. HI0061
TTTTTCTTACTATACCACTGTGCCAGTGATTACTCACCGGACTTTTAATTTCAAAACCCAGCTCTTACCAGCATCTAAACAATTATAGATACGCAATTTATGACAACAAATACCGAGCAATCTCAAACACTTCCTACCGTTTTGGTGGATGGATCATCTTATTTATTCCGGGCTTTTCATGGTTTACCTCCTTTAGTTAATTCTAAAGGCCAGCCAACCGGAGCAATTAAAGGTGTGATCAGCATGCTTAGAAGGCTGGAAACCGACTATCCAGGCTCTAAAGTAATTGTGGTTTTTGACGCTAAAGGTAAGAACTTTCGTCATGAAATTTACCCTGACTATAAAGCGAATCGTCCACCGATGCCTGATGATTTACGTTCTCAGATCGCGCCGATTCACGAGATCATTGAAGCAATGGGTTTGCCTTTACTCATCATTCCTGATGTCGAAGCGGATGATGTGATTGGTGCCTTGGCGCA
>NZ_LWFE01000160.1:0-1161 GCF_001635675.1 Oleiphilus sp. HI0061
CGGAAGCGTTTCCGAAAAGCCAAAATCATCGATAGAGTAAGCATGATGATCTTCGAAGGCATGACGCATAACAATCATACCACTGCGCTCAAGCACCTCAAAGAAGCGTTCCGGGTTGCCAATGGCAGCAACAGCATTTACCGGCTGACCCGACAATTTATCCAAAGCTAAGGCTTGATTGAGACCATCCTGACCGGGATCAGCCTTCAACGGCAGTAAGTTGCCTGGTCGTAAATCCATTCGAATGTAAGGCTCTGATGAATTCACGCCAGGTAAATCATCAGCACCGTTGATCACCTGAAAGTCCAGCTTCTTCATTCGAGACTGGCTTTCACGCAAAGGCCCCATCGGAAGTAAATATCCATTACCCAAGGCTCTTTGACCATCGTAAACACAAACTTCCACATCACGCTGTAGCGCATTGTGTTGCAAGCCATCATCACTTATAACAACATTACAACCTTGAGCTTCCAGTGCCTGAACTGAGAGCTTTCTATTAGGACTAACAAATACCGGACAATCAAGCGCTTGCTTTAGCATGAGTGGCTCATCACCCACCTCTTCAGGCAAGCTATCGGCTAACACTTCTCGACACTCTGTAGATGGAATTGATGCACCGTACCCTCTGCTGACGATACCAGGCTGATAGCCTCTTTCCTGAAGCGCTTGCACCAAGTATGCAACCAATGGTGACTTTCCAGTCCCGCCGAGCGTAATATTGCCAACCACTATAATGGGTAAACTGGAACGATATGAGGTCTTAAAACCTAAGCGGTATAGCCATGCCCGTATGACCAAAATAAGCATATAGATAAGTGACAGTGGTGCCAGCAGGTATAGCCAAGCAGCACCTTGGTACCAAGCATCGGTTATGCTCGTTGAAGCAGCACGTTGCTGATCCTGACTAGGCATCGTCCGCCAGGTTCATATTGTAAAGTTTGGCGTACTCACCATTTGCAGCCAGAAGTGATTGATGTGTTCCCTGCTCGATTACACGACCTTGGTCCATCACTACAATTTTATCTGCATTTTCTACAGTCGATAGGCGATGCGCGATCACAATTGTTGTACGTCCCTCCATCAATACCTCCAACTCACCTTGAATAGCTTTTTCTGACTCTGTATCCAGGGCTGAGGTCGCCTCATCGAGAATCAACACTG
>NZ_LWFE01000161.1:0-817 GCF_001635675.1 Oleiphilus sp. HI0061
AAGTTTAATAAATGAAAACGTGCAAGGTTGGTTGTAATGTGCAGGTCTTTGCAAGCGAGCTAAGGTAATAGGAGTTGATGATGAACTTTTTTAAAATTGCGGTGATGGCGGTATTATTGATTGCCGGTCATGCCCGTGCAGAAATAAGCGTTGAAGGTGAGTGGGTGCGCTTATTGCCGCCGATGGTTAAAACCACTGCAGCGTATATGACCCTAACCAGTTCCATCGACGATACGCTGGTTTCAGCTTCAAGCCCTCAGGCATCCATGGTTGAGTTACACCTTTCCTCAATGTCTAATGGGGTGATGTCTATGGATCATGTTGAAGAGATTGCGCTGTTGAAGGGACAGCCTTTAAAGCTTGCACCAGGTGGTTACCATCTGATGCTAATGGGCTTAAAGGCAAGCTTGAAGGAAGGTGATACTTTCCAGCTGCACTTACAGTTTGCCAAATCAGGTGAGCTAATTGTTAACGCTGAAGTTAAGCAATAAATAGCCTGTTTAGTAAAACATAAACGGCGTAAAGGCGACTAATAATAAGGTGGTCGACATCACCATTAGCGGTAACAAGATACGCTCATGGCGATAGTAAAAACTATCGCCTTCACTTAGTGCCAAATCAACCTCCTGACTACCAACCACTTGCCGTGTTAACAAATGGTTCAAAGAGACCGGTGGGCTCAGGTAACCCAACTCAAACGCTACCAGGCAGGTCATCCAAAAATGTATAGGGTTAATTCCATGCTCATAAGCTAGCGGTGCGACAAGCCCTGAGACCAAAATCAGAGCACCAAAAGGGTCCATCACCATGCCCACAA
>NZ_LWFE01000162.1:0-977 GCF_001635675.1 Oleiphilus sp. HI0061
AATGGAACAGCACTTACTGGCGAACCTAGAGTTATTTATCGCTTGTTTATCCTTTATTGTTATAGGTGGTCTGGCTTATTTTCGAAAGCTATACCTTGGAAAGCTAAGTGATGAACAGAGCAGATACTCAGCTCTAGAAAGTGATAAGGCTCTTTTGCTGGAACGTTTAGAGGCTCAAGGTGAACAGTGTTTAAACTTACATGACGAGCTTCAGTCGTCCAGGCTTCAGGTGGTTGACTTGAATCGAAATAATGCCCGTCTAGAGGCGGTTATTGAAGAGCGTGATCGCGCAATGATTCAACAGAGAGAGCAATTTGAGTCTCAGAAAAAATCACTTCAGTCAGAGTTTGAGAATTTGGCGAACCGCATCTTTGACGAAAAGGGAAAACGCATTACCAAGGATAACCAGTTGTCTATCGAAGGCGTGCTAAAACCTTTTAGAGAACAAATTACCGAGTTCCGTCATCGGGTAGACGGTATCCAGAAGGAAAATCATGAATCGGCTGGTAGTCTAAAGAAGGAGTTGGAGATTCTGCGAAACCTTAATGCGCAGATGTCTCAGGATGCCCAGAACCTGACGACTGCACTCAAAGGCGATAAGAAAACCTTGGGTAATTGGGGCGAGGTGCAACTAGAAAGAAGTTTACAGGTCGCCGGATTAGTAAAAGATCAGCATTATCGGACGCAGGTTCACCTTAAAGATGACAAAGGGCGAGCGTATTTTTTAGATTTTTTAATAGACCTGCCAGACAATCAGCATTTGATTATCGATAGTAAGGCCTCATTGGTGGCGTATGAATCTGCTATTTCGGCTGAAACAGAAGCTCAACGCGAATTAGCGATGAATAATTATATTCAAGCATTGAGAGTGCATGTTAAAGAGCTATCAGAGAAAAACTACAGTCGTCTTAAAGGAATTAACTGCCCAAGTTTTGTCTTGATGTTCTTGCCATTGGAGGCCGCATATATAGAAGGGC
>NZ_LWFE01000163.1:0-600 GCF_001635675.1 Oleiphilus sp. HI0061
ATTCCACCCAAAGATGCTACCAGTGCTAGTGATATTGGACCCCAACGTAACGACAGGTTTGCCAGCTAAAATTACCGCTGCAACGGGCTTGGATGCCTTATCACATTGCCTTGAAGCTTTTTGCTCACCTTCTTACCACCCGATGGCTGAGGGTATTGCGCTTGAAGGTATGCGCCTGATTAAAGAAAATCTCCAGCTTGCATACGAAAATGGCGATAACCTAGAAGCGCGGATGCATATGCTGGTTGCTTCAAGTATGGGGGCTGCAGCGTTCCAGAAAGGTTTGGGAGCGATGCATGCTATCGCACATTCTATAGGTGCAACATATGGTGCGCATCATGGTCTTCTAAATGCTATTTTGATGCCTTATGTCCTCGAAGAGAATTATAGTGAAATCAAAACAAAGCTCGGGCGCGCCGCGAGATATCTTGACCTAGACGGAGGTTCCGCAGACTCGTTTATTTCTTGGGTCCACCAACTTCGAGCAGACCTTGGTATACCACGTACCTTAGATGAAATCGGTATCAACTTAGGCGATGTACAAAAATTAGCTGCCATGTCTGTTGAAGATCCTTCAGCTGGTGGCAACCCTATCCAGCT
>NZ_LWFE01000164.1:0-641 GCF_001635675.1 Oleiphilus sp. HI0061
AACTCGCCTTGATTATAGCTTAGTGCTGATCTTAAACACTGTGATGTGCTTACGATACCCGTTGCAAGATAAGGAGACAGTGAACTTGTCGCGTCGAGCGAGGGAATATCTCTGGCCTTATGGTAAGAGGCTGCGCGTTCTTCCATGAAGTTATTAAGTAGCTCGTGAGCGTGATCTTCTCCTGCGGGCCAATGATGGTCCCACCGAGAATCGACTTGAAACGTCGCAACATTCAAGTTTGGTGCTTTGACTGTTAAGGGCGGTTGTGGCGAGGGTTTGTTGACCAGGTGCCTGGATAAAGTCTTCGACTGCTTTAAAAATGCACGTTTAAATGCCGAGAATACATGATAGTAGCTTCCCTTCTGGTTCCTCAAGGTGCCCGGAGAAACGATGCATTGATCATGAAAAGATTGGCTGATAATGCCGTGATTACGTAAGTTTTCAGATACCGACTTGGCGAGTCGGCGCTCGTTCAGTCCATAATCTTCATTGTAGAAAAGGTGAGAAACTTTCAGCTGGCTGGCAAACTCAGAAATACTCGATTCCAGTTTTTGCATGGATTCTGCTGTAAGAACATAAAAGGGAACGTTAAGCTCGCTGAGAGCGCCAGAGAGTATTTCTAGTTGGCGCAGGATAAGAGA
>NZ_LWFE01000165.1:0-822 GCF_001635675.1 Oleiphilus sp. HI0061
ATACAAAATCGAATAGGCGCATATGACCATTTCGGTCGGTGCTTTCGATACCACCTTGTTTGATGTCGTTATCCGAATAGAATTTAAGTACTTTGTGGTTGAACTCAGTGAAAACGGAGCGGAGTAATTCTTGCCACTCATCCTGAGGCATAATCAGTACAAAATCATCCCCACCGATATGCCCGGCAAAGCTAGCGCCTTGTTTAAGTTGCTTTCTTAGAATCTCGGCAAACATGATCAGTACTTCATCACCCCGGTTGTGGCTGTAATGATTGTTGAAGGGTTTAAAGTTTGCCAAATCGAGAAGCGCGATTGAGAAGGGAGTATCTTTATCCAGAAGTTCCATGACGCAATTCCCGATAGGGGTGTTCCCCGGGAGCATGGTCAGGATGTTTTCCTGGTGATCTGGTTTGACGCGCAACTGAGTGACCTTGCGTAATAGGTCGATGACCGTTCCGATCCCAAGAAAATGCTGCTCATTAGAGATAATAAAGTCATGCTCTGCATCTAATTGCGCGCGAGATGTGACCAGGCGGCTGACTTGCTCTATGCGCTGATGAGCGTCAACATGCAGGAAGTCTGAGCTCATTTCGCTTGAGATACACTTGGCTTGAACGACTTCTCGTCTCTGTCGCTTGGAATACTTGTTCATAAAGGGAGTGCGAAAGATAATGCCTTTTACTTTCTCATTCTCTACTACCGCAATGGAACTCATGTGAACATTGGCTTCAAGTAACTCAAAGACGCTTTGGATTGTGGTGCCGACTTCGACATGAGCTGTTGAAACAACCAAGTCGCAGGCCAAACTTTTTTGGTTGGTTT
>NZ_LWFE01000166.1:0-870 GCF_001635675.1 Oleiphilus sp. HI0061
TGAACTAAAACGCCAGCACTTCATTACTTATGGTAACCGAATTTATTGTGCTGGCAGTATCAACGCGCTGTCAGACTTGGTCTTTCACTTGATTGGCCAGGCCTTTGGTTTGGAAAAACGTCAGTTAGCGGAGCGCCATTTTGCCCATGAAGTAGGCAGCAGCTACGACTTGCCTATGTTTTCAGTCGGACGAGCCGCGCATGCAGATGAAGATATTATCGAGATTCAGGCGTGGTTAAAGTCCTCGTGTCATGAAGATATTGATATTCCCCAGATGGCCGAAAGAGCAGGCATGCCAGTACGAACGTTTACACGTCGTTTCAGGCAAGCATTAGGCATGACACCGAATCAGTACCTTCAGGACTTACGCATTGAAAATGGCCGTGACTTATTGAAATCAACCGATCTAAGCATTCAGGATGTGGCTGAAAACGTTGGCTATAAAGATACGGCTTACTTTTCTCGGGTGTTTAAAACCAAGGTAGGGCTGACGCCAAGTGATTATAAGAAAATGGTGCGTCCAAAACTCTTCCAGTTAGATTAAAGAGTAATAATTTGGGACAAAAAAAGAGGAGCCTGTTTAGGGCTCCTATAATAGGGGTTTCTTCAAGGAAGACAGAATCACGATCGCTTCTTCGTGATCTGTAATAACAGTATAAGACTAAAATTTCCGTAATGTGGTTAAAAAGTGAGCTATATTTGTAATGATTCGTTATAACATGCTATCGCATGCCAAGAATTACTTACATAGCAGTCCTTTCACAACATTTAGCCTTGCTGTCGTAAGTTCAGACAATGGAAATGTAACTTGGTTCAAAAAAATAATAATACTTGATGAATCTTTTCAGATTTACGTGGTCTATTAGCATT
>NZ_LWFE01000167.1:0-1112 GCF_001635675.1 Oleiphilus sp. HI0061
ATTGAAGCAAGCGCTTTGTCAGTATCGTTAACTTGTAAATATGAAATCTGTTTGGCTGTCATCCCCTTATCTTCGAAATACTGCGATACACTTGCTAAATCTTGTTCGCCAATAACACCTGCACAGCCCTTTCGCAGCGCATCAACAATAAATTCATGCCCATCAAATCTTTCGCCCTTTAAGGCCAAGTAAACATCACCTTCGTTAACGGTACGTGAATCAATAGATAGGCAAGTAAAGCCCGTATCATCNCCCAATAAAGTACCCGGCAAAGCTTTAGCCAAAGAGGAGAAAGTCATGACATCAATCATTAATGACCTCCTCTAGCGCCTTAGGAAGAACAGCTGCTCCCGAAATCAATTCGCGCACAGTTTCGATATCACTAAAGTAGTGGCGCTGACCTTTCACTTCTTGCCACGTTTCATGACCTTTACCCGCCACAAGAATGACATCATCTGCTACTGACTTTTCGAGCATTTTCTGTATTGCCATTCGTCGCTCGTGTATCACTTCCACCTTCGATGGCTGCGCAAAGCCCGCTAAAATATCTGCGATGATTGCTTCTGGTGATTCTCCTCGTGGATTGTCATCACTGAGGACAATGTCATCTGCAAACGCTTCGGCAACTCTTGCCATCTCGGCGCGTTTTCCTTGATCACGGTCACCACCACAACCAAATATCACCCTTAGAGAGCCACTGCAAAGAGGCGCTAGCGTTTTAAGTACATTTTCCAAAGCATCAGGTGTATGTGCATAATCAACTACGACTGTAGGTTGATTCACAGACCGAAGCACTTCCATACGGCCATCAACCGCTTTAATCTTTTTAACTCGCGACTCAACGCTTTCGAGGTCGTTCATCGCCGTGGCAGCTGCAAGCACAGCTAACAAATTGCTTAAGTTAAATTCGCCCAGCAATGGGGAGTCGATCATTACCTGACCTACTGAAGCCTTGATCAATGCGTGTATACCCGATGACGAAAGCTCGTTCGTCAATACCGCAACATCAGCAGCTTTACTTGAAACCGCATAACTCGTAATGTTTGTGCCTGGCGTAACAGCGGCTTTAAAATCGCTGAACAGGTCATCATCTCGATTTAGTACTGCAAAGG
>NZ_LWFE01000168.1:0-1237 GCF_001635675.1 Oleiphilus sp. HI0061
GTCTTTGTCTATGATGACTTTATTGATCAGTCCACTTACGGCATTTTCTGCTGCTTGAAAAGTCGCGTTGTTGTTTTGTGCATTTGATGCCATTTTTTCCTGCATTATGGAAGAGCTCATTGACGCAACGCCTATAAGGGTCATCAGTAATAAAATAATTAAACTCACAACAAGTACTGCGCCTTTTTGGCGTGCTAAATTAAGAGAGCTTTGATGTTGTAAGGTCTTCATTCTATATACACCTTTTATACGTTTATTTATCGATTTCGTAACTGAATTGTTTGGCTGAACTCACGGCGTAAACGTCTATCTGGCTCATAAGTTACTGTTGAACCGAACTTGCCCTCGGGTTGGATTTCTTCACCGGGCAAAATATAGGTGGCGTCGTCATTATTCGTGAGCACCTCACGGGAACCGCTAACCAGTAGACCTAGCTGAATGCTTTTTACATATTTCATGTCTGTAACATTGTCTGCGGTAACATAACGAAGGCCGCTAATCACTTCACCGTCTGCGGTAACATGCTGAGGGTCGCTATTTAGTTCACCATATAAGATTTGCATGCTGTCGATACCTTCTATTAGCTCTTCAACATCAAACTCAGGGTTTGCCTTGTTTACCATTTTGTCTTTCGCTCGGAATAGGGCATTTATAGGTACGCCGGTTTCAGTTGTTCTGCCTGTGTTTGCCACGAAGTATATGGTTGATTCAAAACCCCTTACTCGAGCATTACGTGTATAAGGACCTATAAAGATGTCATCTGAATTTGTGATAAGACCATGTGATAGGGTAATAGTGGCTGTCGCTTCCGGGTCTTCTGAAATTCGAAACATATCAGCATTGTTGCAGTTAGCAATTACCGCGATATCAAACTGCTCAAACTCCATTTCATTATCGACGAGCACAACATCTTCATCACTCGTTACCATGTCTGCAGAGAGCTCGGCACTGTCAGTAGTTAGTCGCTGAACAACTAATATGTCGCTACCGATCAAAGCTTCTTTAGTAAAGTCTTCATCTTTGAAATAGTCACCGCGGCTGACACCAGTGACAGGGTCGATGTTTGCATCTTGTGCCCATGCTACAGAAGGGACTTCGAAGCCTGAAAGTGCGGTACTAAAAAAATCTGAGGTTGGGGGGTTATGGGCTCTGATCTTGATATATGCTTCTTCAGGGTCTGGGTTCATACAGCCTTGATAGCCTGCCATTCGAATATCTTGAGCAAGAAAGTTAAGTG
>NZ_LWFE01000169.1:0-15776 GCF_001635675.1 Oleiphilus sp. HI0061
CCGCGACAAAATATACATTCGCCATCATCTATTACCTTATATTTCTTTAATATTGAGTCAGTCTATTGGCTACAGTTTTCTAGGCTAAGTTACTAGACCTACGCTAAAACTACGTTTTAACCAATACCCCCCACAAAACCTGATATGTTGCGGGCAAATAACCGCCTTCTACACGCTTCGCCTCATAAGCTGAAACAAAGTCTCTTAGCTTGGCCTTGCCTGTCATTCCCGTTGGTCGATGAGCCGTAATGTTATGCGCTCCCAACATTTTTAGCTCACGAGTTAACTCCCGCACTGAAGAGTATCGAAGAACTTTAGCCTCTTGACTAAAGGTGCGAACATCAAACGCTATATTATCCAAGGCCCGCTTATGCTCCTGAAAGCTACCAAACTCATTAACATGCTGAAGTTCATCAACTTCGTGCCACGCTTCTTTTAATTCAAACAAGGAACCGTCAATCAGGGTAGAAAATGCAAACATGCCACCCGGTTTTAATATTCGCTGTACTTCTGCAAACATCTTTGGGAGGTCGGCACACCATTGAATCGCTAAACTGGAAAAAACCAAGTCATGGCTACTGGACGCTATTGGTAAATTTTCGGCGTCGCCAGCAAGCCAAAACTGACCATCAGCCGCATGCTGAGAACGCGCATAAGTGAGCATATCTACCGACAAATCAACGCCCATATACTCTGCGGAAGAAAATCTCTCCTTTAACTTATCAGACGAATACCCGGTACCACAGCCCAAGTCAATCATTCGACGGCAATCGTTTAAGGAAATCTTACTCAAGAGCCTATCAGCAGTCCAACGTTGAAAATGCGCTACTGAGTCATAACTGGCAGCAGCTCGACCAAAAGACCGGGCTATCTGGGATTTTTCTATCGAGTCAATCGTCATAGAGTTTCCAAAAACGAGAACAAGTGCTTTTTAATATCCATAGCATGCCTGGCACAGGGTAAATGCCCCATGTCATTAACTACCTTTACGCGACATTCGTTAGCTACCGGACTCTCAGCAACTTGATTCTCGATATAGATTGCCAAGTCTTGAGCGATTAGACTGTCATGACTACCTAGAAGCCAATACATTGGAGTTGATATATTTTCCAGGCACTGTCTTAAGTCCAAGCTTTTCAGTAAACCTAAACCAAACTCTAAACTAGATTTTGGCGGCAGCGACTCCACTGTATAAACTAAATGCAGGAACTTTTTGTCCAAGTGTCGGTACTGACTTCCCGATAACAGTAAAAAGGAAAAACGACGAACCAGCTGCGACCACTCTTCAGCCTCAACCAAGCCCTGCAACGAATCAAAGTCTTCAGTTGTGACGCCATAGGGCCAACCATCCTGATTAACGAAACATGGGGTCGATTGAAGAAGAGCCACGCCTTCAACAAATCCCTTACGTAACTTTTCAGAACTATAGTTAGACAAATAGTTAAGAGCCAGCTGACCACCAAGAGACCAAGCTGCAACAAGCGTTCCTGGCTGAACACAGTCGTCAATAGCTCGACTACATTCATCCAAGGATGTCAGACCAGCAAGACTCAAGACATCAATAGAATATCCGTCAAAACCTTCTGCAAAAAAGTCTTCCCACATCGAGGTCGGCGCTGACCAGCCATTCACTAACACAATATGTTGCACAGTTTGCTTAGACATCTGGTGTCACAATACCTAAATCTATCGCCATACTGAGGGCATCGAGCAGTTGCTCAACGTGGGCTAGATCATGATCAGCACTAAAGGTCACACGTAAGCGCGAGGTATTAGCAGGAACAGTAGGAGGACGAATAGCGGTTACCAGTATGCCCTGACTAAGCAGGAAGTTTGACAGTGCGATAGCATCATCACTACTGCCGATAATCAAAGGCTGAATAGGACTATTTGATTCAACAAGACAATAACCTAGCGCTTGTGCCTCAAGCCTAAAGTAAGTGATCAAAGAGGATAAATGTGCTCGCTTCTGATCGGCTTTTTTAATCAGATCAAGACTAGCTCGTGTTGCAGCCGCAATCGCCGGTGGCATAGCTGTTGTATAAATATAAGGGCGTGCCGCTTGAGTCAGGTAATCGATTAGAAGCTCTGAACCAGCAACAAAAGCACCTGATGTACCAAAGGCTTTGCCAAAGGTACCCATCAACACAGGAACGTCTTTCTGAGCAAGTCCAAATACATTACATGAGCCTTTTCCCTGTTCACCAATAACACCCAAGCCATGCGCGTCATCAACCATTAATAAGGCACCTTGCGCAGTGCAGGTTGCTGCAATATCTTTCAGGGGTGCGATATCTCCATCCATGCTGAATATGCCGTCACTGACGACTAAGGCCTTGCTTTGTTTCACACCTACCGGCTGACTACGTGTCGAGAGCTTATCTAAATGAGAACTAAGGCTGGAAACGTCATTGTGTAAGTAGCGTTGAAAGCGAGCTCCACTCAATAAGCCACCATCTATAAGCGAGGCGTGGTTAAGCTTATCCTGCAGCACAATGTCGCCCTTTCCTACCAGGGTAGATACCACTGCCAAGTTGGCCATATAGCCACTAGAAAAAACCAGCGCTTTATCACGCCCGGTAAACTCTGCAAGTTCGCACTCTAAGGCTTCATGTTCTTGATGATGCCCAACGACAAGATGCGAGGCGCCACTGCCCACACCACTCCTGTCGATACAGGATTTGGCTGCTTTCTTCAGCGCAGTATGATTCGCTAAACCTAGATAGTCATTACTACAAAAGGAAAGAAGCTTACGACCATCAACAAGCGGTTCAATCTGCTGAGGCGAACTTAGCAAGCGATGAGAACGCAATAAACTCTTAGCTTTTAGAGCGTCAATCTCTTGCTGCCAAAGGTCTTCAAAAATAGACATACACTAAACCAATTACTGCTTATACAGCTAACAAAACCTATCTACTCAGAAGAAAGGATCAGTGGCCTAATTTGATTAAGCAGACCACTCGTTGCGAACCATCAGAAATTAAACAAGTGATTGAGATTGTTCATTTCCAGCTGGGGAAGCCGCTTCGTAAAACAAATGCTTATTAGCTTCTGCGTCAATCGCCTTATTTAGTTGAGCTTCCTGATCGGCATCAGACTTTTCAATGCGCTGTTCAGGGCGTAAGCCCAAACGCTTGAACAATTGCATATCTTTATGAGACTCAGGGTTAGGAGTAGTCAACAGGCACTCACCATAGAAAATTGAGTTTGCTCCAGCCATAAATGCCATTGACTGCATCTCATCTGACATCGCTTCCCGCCCTGCAGATAGGCGCACATGACTCTTAGGCATCATGATACGTGCAACAGCAATACAACGAATAAATTCAAACTTATCCAAGTCGTCAACGTTTTCAAGTGGCGTTCCCTTCACTTTAACCAGCATATTGATGGGGACACTTTCAGGATGAACTGGCAAGTTTGCTAACTGCACAAAAAGTCCTACACGATCAGTTGCCTTTTCACCCATACCAACGATGCCGCCACTACAGACTTTCATACCTGCGTCACGAACATGAGACAGTGTATCCAGTCGATCCTGATAGCTTCTAGTGGTAATAATCTTATCGTAATATTCGGGAGAGGTATCCAAATTATGGTTGTAATAATCCAGGCCTGCATCGCCCAGCTGGTCGGCCTGATCCTGGGTTAATTTACCCAAGGTCATACAGGTCTCAAGCCCCATATCTTTAACACCTTTAACCATTTCTAATACATAAGGTAGGTCTTTATCACTCGGGTGTTTCCAAGCGGCCCCCATGCAGAAACGACTACTTCCTTTTGCTTTTGCTTCTTTGGCTTTCTCTAGTACTTTTTCAACCTGTAGCAAGCGCTCTTTTTCCAGGCCAGTATTGTAATGTCCGCTCTGCGGGCAATATTTACAATCCTCAGGGCAAGCACCCGTCTTGATCGACAGCAAAGTACTCACTTGAACTTCGTTGGGATCGAAATTGTCTCTATGCACAACTTGCGCTTTAAACATCAAATCATTAAACGGCAAGTCGAATAAAGCCTGAACTTCGGCAGCAGTCCAATCGTGTCGTACGCTCATAAGTATGTTCTCGTGTGCAAAACCATGGTAAAACATGCGTCAACTTTATACATCAACGCTTAAGGATGAGTGTAATGATAAGCTTCACCAAAAAGTTGTCAACCAAATTTCATTTTTTGGTTAACAACTGGCATGCTCTGGATATTATTTTTCAATCCCCTTGCTTACTATGCGACGCCATAACTCTAAATAAATCAGCGATTTGCAAATCTTGCTTAGCGGACTTGGAATGGAATGTTACATTCTGCAAGCAATGCTCGCTTCCAATGAATAGCGAGAGTTGTAAAGAGCTTATCTGTGGAGAATGCCTTAGCAGTCCTCCCCCGTTCAAGACATGTGTGGCGCCATTCAACTATTCCTTCCCGATCAATAGCATCATTTATAGAGTTAAATCATCTGGAGAACAATATTGGCTGAAGAGCTTAGGTCTCGAGTTTTGTCGTTACCTAGAGCTCTACCATAAGGACCTTCCCCAACCAGACTTTATCGTTCCCATTCCATTGCACAGGGATAAACTCAAAGAGCGCGGATTCAATCAAGCCGAATCGTTAGCAGTACTGTTAGGGAAACATCAAAAGTTAGCCGTAAATACAAAGTTGATAGTTAAATCCAAGATGAGCGCCGACCAAAAAAGTCTTAACAAAGTTCAGCGACTAATAAACCTCAAAGGATGTTTTACTATAGATAACCCTCAAGTAGTCAAAGACAAACACATTGTGTTAGTTGATGACGTCGTGACCACAAAAGCGACCAGCGAAATATGTAGCCAATTACTCCTTGATAAAGGGGCGAGTCGCGTTGATATCTGGAGTCTGGCCAGAACACCAAAAGCCAGCTAGGCAAATAGCCATAAAGAGTAATGTTATAGTTTTTCTTTCTTCAGAATAGAGTAAATATACTCTGCAATAGCCAAAGAAGATGTTAAACCTGGCGACTCAATTCCAAGTAAGTTTACTAAGCCTGCTACACCATGATCAGCAGGCCCTTGTATGGAAAAGTCAGCTGCCATGTTTCCGGGAGGGACAATTTTAGGCCGGACACCGGAGTAATCAGCATGCATTTTATCGAGCTCTACTTCAGGCCAATATTTACTCACCTCTGCGTAAAACTGCTCCCGTTTTTTCGGGTCCACCTTATAGTCAATGTGCTCAACATCAGTCACGTCCAGCCACTCAACATCCGGGCCAAATTTAGCAGCTCCCTGCATATCAAGCGTAAGATGAACACCCAGACCTCCCGGCTCAGGAACCGGATAGACTAAATGATCAAAAGGAGCTGCGCCGCTATAAGCAAAGTAACTTCCTTTGGCAAAGAAAGCTTTCGGTAACTCGGCAATAGAAATGGCTGGAGAATCATTAACAAGAGGCTGAGCATTTAGACCTGCAGAGTTGATGCAGCACTTCGTTCTTATCAGAGCCTCCCCGCCATTGAGAGTAAGCTCAACTCCACCCTCATCCTGCCCGGTTATCTGGAGCTCTGAGTTAAACACGCACTGACCACCGTTTGCCTCAAGATCAGCCTGCAATTGAAGCATATAGGCATGACTATCCAAAACGCCTGTCGAAGGCGACAATAAGGCTGCTTTACCCACTATCGCTTGCTCTAGCTTATTAAGTTCTACAGAACCGATGAAGCGAAGATCGTCTACACCATTAAGTTGAGCTTGGTTTTTAATTTCCTGAAGACGAGCTATCTGATCATCACTTGTCGCAACAATCAATTTTCCACAAGCTTTGAAAGGAAGGTGATGCTTAGCACAATAGTCATATAACATTTCTTTCCCAGCCACGCATAGCTGAGCTTTTAAGGAACCTTTTGGGTAATATATTCCTGCATGGATCACTTCACTATTGCGTGAAGAAGTCTGCGTGCCAATGCTGGATTCTTTATCGACGAGCAAAACTTCCCGACCCTCAAGAGCTATTCGCCTCGCTATTGCTAAACCAACAACTCCAGCTCCGATCACCAGGCAATCCACATTAAACTGTTCCATCGCTATTTGCGCCTCACAATTCTTCTCTTAACTCCTTTAGCGAGCAGCTATGACCCTACATTAAACAAAAAAGGCCTACAAGACCGAAACTTCGACCCATGTAGACCCTCATACTATTGCTCTAAAGACTAGAGCTGACTTAACGCAATGCTTCTTTGGTCACCTGAGCCTCAAGCACTGCGACCACTCGCCTATTTTTAGCGCGCCCATCTTCAGTCTCGTTGTCTGCAATCGGCTGCTCCTCACCGAAGCCTTTTGCGGCAACTCGCTCTTCAGCGATGCCGAACTCGTCAACCAATACTCGCCTAACAGACTCAGCTCTACGTTGAGATAGCTTCAGATTGTACCGACGACTGCCTTGGTAATCCGTGTGTCCCTCCACCGTCAAAGTCGTTGATACGACTTCTTTCATAAAGTCTGCGATCTTCTTAACTTCCGGGTAGTATTCTAGCGTTAACTCATCACTTTTCGCTGCAAACTTAATATCCATGGTAATTGCAACCTGCTTGGTCAACATGACGGCACAACCCGTTTCATCTACACGGAATGATGGGTTTGTACCAGGGCACAAATCAGTATCATCGAATACACCATCTAAATCTTCATCAGTTGGTTCTGGCTCAGGCTCAGGCTCAGGCTCCGGTATTGGTTCGGGTTCTGGTTCGGGCTCTGGCTCCGGTTCCGGCTCTGGTTCCGGAATTGGCTCTGGTTCAGGCTCTGGAGCCTCTCGAATAAACTCTCGACCAAATGAATAACCCAAAGTCATTCTGACACCTAAGTCTGTTTGCTCATGATCGGCACCATGCAAAGCTAACAGTTCACCACGAAAAATATAGTTGGTATCCTGATAGGCCTTTACTCCTAAGCCCAAGTGAATTGCAGTTTCTTTTACTTTGCTGCTACTTTTCAAGTCAAACTTCTGATGGCCCATGCCCGCCGATAAGAAAGCTCGGGTGTTACCCTCATTCAGGTGATAGAGCACGCCTGGAGACAAACGTTTAGTCCGGCTATCAGGACCTCCCCTTTTGCCATCAGCGTTATACATGGAAAACCACAGGTCCCAGGATAAGTCACTACTTAATGGTCGCTCAAACCCAGCTTCAAAGCTAAGCCCTTCCTCAAGATTGCGATCTGAGTCGAACAAATACCCTGCTGCACCAAGATATAATTCACCATCTCGAATAAATTCTGCACTCACGGGGTGAGCTAAAAAGCAAGCCAATAAGGCAAGTATGATTTTAAAGTTCATGTTTCGGCTATCCTTAAATCGCGCACCACAACTCACGTAGATTATAATTGGAAAGAACTTGATACGTTCGTACAAACTTCGGTGACGCTGATTAACTGTTAATGCAATTCCCGTTACTTTTAAGGCGCAAACTTACCAAGGAATCTCATACAATTCCATGCGCTTTTGTCGCATTTGCTAGGCAGTTAGCGCTTCGATCTAAAAATATTAACTCAAAACGCCTTCTGAAGAATTAAAACTATCCCTCACTCACAAAAAACCGCCCTGCACTTTTCGGTGCAGAGCGGTTTAAGATAGAGATCGGCCTTCAAACCATGAGGCCGATATTGATTAAGCGCTTATTTAGTCGCAGCCTTCTTAATACTTGATTCAACTACCGCTACAACACGACGGTTAGCCGCTCTACCTTCAGATGTAGCATTATCAGCAATAGGCTGCTCCTCACCAAAACCTACAGACTTAACACGAGCAGCAGGCAAACCAAACTTATCAGTCAAAACCTTACTTACAGAATCTGCACGACGCTGCGATAAAGCTTTGTTGTATGCATCATTACCGCGATCATCAGAGTGCCCTTCTACGGTCACAACAGTTTTCTCAAACTGCTGCATAAACTCGGCAACTTTCTCGATTTCCGGGTAGTTATCCTTAGAAAGTATAGAGCTATTTGACGGGAACTTGACATCCATCTGGATAGAAACAGTTTCTGTCAGCATGACGGGACATCCCGACGCATCGACCTTAAACGCAGCATTAGTACCCGCGCACTTATCGATGTTGTCCGCTACGCCATCTTTGTCAGAGTCTTTGATCACTACCTTTTGAACTGGCGCTGGCTTAACTTCCTCTTTAACGGGAGCAGGCTCTTGCTTCTGAACCACTTGCTTAACAGGAGTGATGACAGGTGCTTCCACCATCATTGCTGGCGCGACATCACGACCAAATGCATAACCAACAGCTAAGCGAGCACCAACATCCAGCACTTCGTTATCCAGGCTATTCATCGCAAGCACTTCAGCTCGAAGAATCAAGTTTGAGTCATAGTACTTTTTAACACCCACACCTAAATTGATCAATGACTCACTGTGGTCATCGCCACCCTCTGTTTCATATTCTAAATGACTGAAACCAGCAGAAATAAATGGACGCACATCACCACGCTTCAAATGGAACAACAGACCGGGATTGATGCGCTCTGCATCAAGCTCAGCACCACTATATTTCCCTTCAACCTCATAAGCAGATAACCATGCTTCAAGAGACATCACTTCGTTTACAGGAAGTTCAATACCACCTTCCAGGCTAAATGCGTCATCAAATGAGCGGTCGTCATCATGGTGGTAAAAAGCCCCCCCTAAAAATGCCTCAAAATTTGGATATTCGTCAGCGACAGTTGCAGTTGATACGCCAGCAGCAAGGACACCCGCAAGTAGTAAATTCTTCTTCATAATCAGTTCTCCAGAACTCTCATTTATCTAAAACTATTAATTCGTATATGTAACTATATTTAGGCACTTTCTTTGAGCAAATGAATATCGCGCTGAGGGAAAGGTATTGTTGCACCAGCTTCTTCAACAGCTTGCTTAAGTAACGGTCTCGCGTCAAAGTAAAAGCTCCAGTAGTCTTCCGAGCGAACAAAAGCACGAACCAGAAAATCAACCGAACTGTCACCTAAATTCGATACGCCTACCAAATTATTTTTATTATCAAGCACCCGCTGATCGGTTCGCAACACTAATTCCATTGCTTCTTTTGCTTCTCTTATATTGTCAGAGTAACTAATACCGATCGCGATCTCAACAGCGCGTGTTTCGTTACGGGAATAATTAGTAATGGAACCATTGGCCAAGGGCCCGTTTGGCACGATTATAATACGCTCATCCAAGGTCAGTAAGGTTGTTACAAATATACCGATATCCTTGACGGTTCCTTCATGGCCTTGTGCACTAATGTATTCACCCACCTGTATTGGGCGGAATATTAGAATCATGACACCACCCGCAAAGTTAGAAAGACTCCCTTGTAAGGCAAGGCCCACTGCCAAACTCGCAGCACCAAGCACAGCTACAAACGATGTCGTTTCAATTCCGACCATTGAGGCAACACTAATTACGAGCAATACTTTTAAAACTATTTCGACACCGCTTGAGAAGAATTTTGCCAACGTTTCATCTGGCATATTCTTATGCAGACTACTATTTACCAGCGACGAAATCCTGTTAACAATCCACCAGCCAATAATTAAAGACAGTATCGCTAATACTACCTGCCCTCCATAAAGCATGACGGGCTCTTCTACCTGCTTCCAAATATCCTGTAGTTGCTGTTCCATTATTTATCTCCTAATACCTTTTAGTTTTAATTCCATCAAATTACACTCCTAAGAAAGCCAAAAGTCACAATTTATTTTTTAATTTTATTTTGTGACTTTCTTTTATCGACTTATGTCATAATTTCTGTAATTTCATCAATTCAAATTGAGACCAACACTATGGATGACCTCGACGATCTTGACGCACTGTTCAAATCCGATGAAAAACCAAAATCTGACAACATAAAATCGGTACTCCAGAAGACACGCACCCAAACAAGTCAACACGACACGATGAGCTTTGCGCTGGTCAAAATATGGGTAACCATGGCTGAGTTGTTTGCCCCGATGTTCGCAAACTTGGCACTTAAAAATAGTGACCAACTTGCTCCCAAGAACAATCAGTCTGACCAACAGACCTAAGCGACCTATCAGGAGTTAGTAATGCTCGAAGCAATGAAAGAAACCCTAGCCGATCCGATGATACTATGGGCTAAGATCGCTGAATTCTTACCTAGCCTACTCACCGCACTAGGCCTACTGATAGGTGGATACTTTGTCGCTAAATTTCTAGCCGGAGCCATAGCAAAGCTATTTTCAAAAATCGGCCTTGACCGCTTAGCCGAAACAGCGGGCATTGATGTTGCACTGAAGAAAGCAGGCATGAGCTCAGGGCCGTCAATACTGCTATCTAAGATAATTTACTGGCTTGTATTTCTCACATTTATCATCTCTGCTTCAGATGCTTTAGGCCTGGATAGAGTCTCCGCCACCATTGATCACTTCGTGCTGTATATACCAAAAGTGATTAGCGCTCTTATTCTAACCTTGATCGGTTTATTCATTGCAGGACTTGTGCGAACTGCCATTGAGGCCTCACTTGCCAGCATTAACCTAGGTTATGAACGTACAATTGGCGGAATTATTTATGCGCTAATTGTTATCATTGTAGTGTCACTGGCGATCAACCAACTAGAGATTGAAACCGATTTGCTAAACCAGGTTGTTATTATCTTTTTGCTCTCTGCTGCAGGAGCAGTTGCACTTGCACTCGGTTTAGGCACAAAACATGTTGCCGGAAATGTCGTTGCAGGCGTTTATGCTCGTGAACTATATGTTCCGGGTAACAAAATTAAGGTTGATAACGTTTCTGGTGAAGTAATTGAGATCTGCTCTACTGCGCTGATTATAGAAACTGAAGACGGCCGCAAAATCACAATCCCCAACAGTAAACTAATTGATTCTCAAGTGGAGATTCTATCGCAATAACTCTGCTTACCAATTACTAGCATGACGCTTAATAGCGTAGAAACCAAGCACAACCATGTAGCTCTTCCTGCCAATAATGACCCTGACAATGAGTGGGTCACCCAAGCACAGGAAGAGCTGCCCTATCGTACCTGTGCATACGAAAAGCTTATTCGAAAATACGAAAAGCTGGTCTTTCATATTTGCCTGAAGATGCTCGGAAATCGTGATGATGCTGATGATGTATCGCAGGAAGTCATGCTTAAAGTTTTCCACTCGCTAGTCAAATTCGAGGGTCGCTCCAGTTTTAAAACCTGGATCGCTAGAATTGCCACGAATACCTGCTTGAGTGCTGCAGACAAGCGTAAACGCACCCGAGAACTGCAAGCAATGTTAACAGATGATCCAAGCCAAGAAAGAACAAGCACCATCAACACCACAAAACGCGACCTCGATAGCGCAATGCAATTATTAGCACCTAAAGAACGAGAAATTCTAACCCTACGTTACACAGCAGAATTACGCATCGAAGAAGTGGCCGAAGTCTGTGACCTAAAACTAAGTGCTACTAAGATGCGCCTTTATCGAGCTCAGGAAGCACTGAAAGAGCACATGAAAGCATATCAACACTAAGTCCGCCACTAAGCCGCCTCCCATGCTACAATAGCGGTATTTAACCTAGACGATTCTCTAAGAGACAAGACACCTTGAGTTCACCTGATAACGAACATCCTTACGCACAACTTACACCCGACTTCGTACTCGACGCAGTCGAGTCAATCGGGCTATTTAGCGACTCTCGCATCCTTAGCCTTAACTCATATGAGAACAGGGTCTATCAGGTAGGAATTGAAGATGGCACGCCTATTATCGCTAAGTTTTATCGCCCCCAACGCTGGACGACTGAAGCCATTCTTGAAGAGCATGAATTTACCAGAAGCTTGCTAGAAAACGACATATCTGTCGTCCCACCGATGCTAATAAATGGCAGCACACTTCACGATTACCAAGATTTCCGTTTTGCATTATTTAAGCGCCAAGGCGGATATGCACCCGAGATTGAAATACCCGACACACTCTACCGAATCGGTTGTAACATCGGCCGAATACACCAGGTCAGTAACGCAGAAACCTTTAAGCACCGTCAAAACTTTTGCATCGAAAACTGGGCGATCAAGAGCAGACAGTTCTTGCTAGACAACGACTTTCTATCCAGATCGCTTCGACCGGCATACGAAACCTTAAGCCAAGACCTGATAGATAAGATGCAACATATATGGAAGAGCTGCCCATTCAACCCGATTAAACTTCACGGCGACTGCCACATTGGCAATATTCTTTGGCGTGAAGACCAAGCACACTTTGTCGATTTTGATGATTGCCTGAATGGCCCTGCAATTCAGGATCTATGGTTGATGCTTTCAGGAGACCGGCATCAACAAACCCAGCAAATGATCGAGCTGGTTGAAGGCTATGAAGAGTTCTGCGAGTTTGATACGCGCCAGCTCAAACTTATCGAGACCCTACGTACTTTGCGTATGATGCATTATGCTGCCTGGTTATCACGTCGCTGGACCGACCCTGCATTTCCAATGCACTTTCCTTGGTTCAATACCGAGCGCTATTGGTCATCACATATACTTGAGCTGAGAGAGCAGCTATCAATTTTGGATGAACCACCACTGAAGCTCCAAGCTTACTAAGACTTGTCTTCAGTCACGCATCGCATAAACTAGGCCGCTAAGATTATTACTGGAACAAACAATGAACGAACAAGCACCAAACGTTCAAGAAATAGAAGAGCAAGACAAGGTAAAAAAGTCGACACTTGTCATCGCCATTTTCATAACAGTTTTCGTAACCTTTTTCACTTTGGAACAAAATGGGCTCATTCAGCATAACAAACAAAAAGATGACTACCCTGTCGCTGAATATAAAGCTATTTTTATAGAAAAACTTGATCAAGGCGAATACCGACTTTCTCACAAACCTTCAAACCAAACAGCCGTTTGTCATCAAGGCTATTTATTTATCCAGTCAGATAAAAATGATGGCATGCAGGGTTTGTTAGTCGATTATAAAAATCGCGGTGTACGCTGTGGAGAACTGGTAAGCAAGTAATGACTGAACAAAAACCTGACACTATTTTTTCTCAAGCGCTTGATAGCGTAGGCGACTTCAAGTTTGACGAAGCAGTTGCCCGAGTTTTCCCTGACATGATCCGTCGCTCGGTTCCCGGTTACACCACGATAATTCCGATGATCGGTCTCATCACTGAGCGCTACGCTCAGAACGATTCAGCATGTTATGACCTGGGTTGTTCCCTAGGTGCATCAACACTTGCTATGCGCCATGGCTTAAGAGACAAAAGTTGCCAACTCATCGCCGTCGATAACTCAGAGTCGATGCTTGATCGCTGCAACCACTATATCAAAATAGATAACGAAGAAACTCCCGTTGAACTTGTGTGTAAGGATATCACAGAGCTGGCGTTTCAACCTTGCTCAGTCGTGACGTTAAATTTCACCCTGCAGTTTGTTGACCCTGCATTGCGCTTAAAACTCCTCAAAGATATCTATGCTGCAATGGAGCCGGGTGGCGTACTAATTCTTTCCGAAAAGATCTGTTTTGACAATCAAAATGAGCAAAGCGAGCTAGAAGAACTGCACTGGTTGTTTAAACGCGCAAACGGCTATAGTGAACTGGAAGTGAGCCAAAAGCGAAGCGCCCTTGAAAAGGTACTAATGCCAGACACCCTAGAAGCGCATCAAGCACGTTTGAAAGAGGCCGGGTTTACTCACTCCCACCTTTGGTATCAATGTTTCAACTTTATGTCGCTGATAGCGATTAAAGCAGCTTAGGTATAACGATGGATTTCTACCCTCTCTATGACGACTTATTTGCTTTCATGCGCAGCAACAAGCTCGAACCCTGGTTGGAGACTTTAATCCCCCTACTCAAACATAAGCTTCAAGAAAAGCCTCATGGTGACTTAAAGCGTTGGTTGGAGGCCTATCATTCTCTGCCAGTTTTAAACTCCGACATCGTCAATCTAGATGCTTCACGTGTTGGTGCCGACAGCAAGGAAGGCCTAAATAGTGATACGTTTAAACAGCTTGAACAAGCACTTAGAGGTTTAATACCCTGGCGAAAAGGACCCTATGACTTATTCGGCGTTCATATCGATACGGAGTGGCGATCAGACTGGAAATGGGAACGTATCAAAGACCACATCACCCCCTTAAAAAACCGGATTATACTCGATGTAGGCTGCGGTTCTGGTTATCACTGCTGGCGTATGTTGGGCGAAGGCGCACAAAATGTTATTGGGATCGACCCGAACTTTTTATTCTTACTACAGTTCGAGACTCTAAAGAAATATTGTGGCCCTCAAGCACCCATCCATTTGCTCCCAGTACGAATGGAAGATGTGACACCACAGCTAGAGGCCTTTGACACAACTTTCTCAATGGGCGTGCTTTACCATCGCCGCTCACCTATCGATCACCTATTGGAGCTCAAGGGGACCTTGCGCCAGGGCGGCGAACTGGTGCTGGAAACGCTCATTTGTGAAGGTGAGCTAGGCTATAGTCTAATGCCAGAGGATCGTTACGCCATGATGCGAAACGTCTGGTATCTACCAACTAAAGAAACCCTGAGCTTATGGCTAAGGCGAGCCGGTTTCACTAATATTCGCTGTGTAGAGAGCAACATCACCTCAACTGAAGAGCAGCGAAGCACGGACTGGATGAAGTTCCAATCCTTAAAGGACTTCCTAGACCCAACAGACCAGAGCAAAACGCTTGAAGGCTACCCTGCCCCTTTGCGTGCGACTTTCATTGCAAATAAAAAATAGCTTGTAGTCACTCTCAACTCAAAACACTCGCTCATAAAAAAAGCCTGAAAGCATAAAGCAATCAGGCTTTTTAAGTATTGATTAGCTAAATCAGTCGAAAGGATGTCTCAGCACAATCGTCTCAACACGATCAGGGCCGGTTGAAATAATATCAACAGGCGCTTCAATCTTCTCTTCAATGTACTTGATATAGCTTCGAGCATTTTCAGGAAGGTCTTCTAGTTTCTGCACACCTAAAGTGCTTTCTGACCAACCAGGTAGCGACTCAAATACAGGTTCCAGATCTTCATAACCTCGACCATCAAGCGGTGGGCGTGTTAATTCTTCACCCGCTTTAGTCTTATAACCTACACAAACCTGAATCTCTTCAAGACCATCTAGTACATCAAGTTTGGTCAAACAAATACCAGACACCGAATTGATCTGAATAGCATGACGTAAACCAACCGCGTCAAACCAACCACAACGACGTGGACGACCAGTGGTTGCACCAAACTCATGGCCTTTCTCGGCAAGATGACGACCTTGATCATTAAACAACTCTGTTGGGAATGGACCAGAACCAACTCGAGTTGTATAAGCTTTAGTAATACCCAGTACGTAATCAAGGTACATAGGACCGAAACCACTACCGGTCGCCGTGCCACCTGCGGTCGTATTTGAAGATGTTACAAATGGGTAGGTACCGTGGTCAATATCTAGCAAGGAGCCCTGGGCACCCTCAAACAAGATATTCTCACCCGCTTTACGGTATGCGTGAAGCTCGTCCGTGACATCAACCGCCATCGGTAAAAGAACCTTCGCCATCTCAAGCACATCATCAAGCGTCTTTTGATAATCTACAGGCTCAACTTTGTAGAAGTTTTCCAATACAAAGTTGTGGTATTCCATAATTTCTTTAAGCTTTTTAGCAAAGTTTTCTGCATCAACCAAGTCACCTAACCTTAGACCTCGACGAGAAACTTTATCTTCATACGCTGGGCCGATTCCGCGACCAGTCGTACCGATCTTATCAGCACCTTTCGCTATCTCTCGCGCTTGATCAAGCGCAACGTGATAAGGCAAAAT
>NZ_LWFE01000170.1:0-931 GCF_001635675.1 Oleiphilus sp. HI0061
GGTTGATATATTATTAGCTGCTTGTCGAAAAGAGAATGTTGAACTTCGGGAAGAAGCCCTGGAAATTGGTGGCTTAACATCGAAAGTTATCGATATCGAAGCTTACGCAATTGAACGATCCTTTGAACTTGTCGGTTCGCAAATTGGCGTTGAAGGTGAAGAGCAGACAGTCGCAATTGTCGATGTTGGCTCAACGATGACGACATTGAGCGTACTTGCCGATGGCAAAACGATCTATACAAGAGAGCAGTTATTTGGTGGTCGTCAACTGACAGAAGAAATTCAGCGACGTTATGGCTTATCTTTTGAAGAGGCCGGGCTAGCTAAAAAGCAAGGTGGCTTGCCAGATGACTACGAGCGTGAAGTCTTAGCTCCTTTCAAAGAGGCAGTCGTTCAACAAGTCGCCCGTTCATTACAGTTCTTCTTTTCCTCAAGCCAATATAATGAAGTCGATTATGTCGTGCTTGCTGGCGGTGTCGCGTCAATAAACGGACTTGTAGAGCTGGTTGAAGAGAAAACAGGGATCAAGACTATTGTGGCTAACCCTTTCGTTGATATGACCTTAAGCTCAAAGGTGAATGCGTCTGCGTTAAGCAATGATGCACCATCACTGATGATTGCTTGTGGTTTGGCTATGAGGAGTTTTGATTAATGCCTTCTATTAACCTTAGGCCGTGGCGAGAAGAACTCCGGGCCGAGAAGCAGCGGAATTTTATTACATCGTTGATCGCTGTCCTTGTTGTTGCTGTCGTGCTCGTGTTTTTGTGGCAAGACTATGTTAGCTCCGAAATTGAAACTCAAAAGTCTCGAAATAATTATTTAAGCTCTTCAATGGCTGAGCTGGATAAGAAAATTAAAGAGATCAAAGAGCTGAAAAAAGAAAAGAAAGAGCTTTTGGATAGAATGAAGGTCATTAAGGACTTACAGGGAA
>NZ_LWFE01000171.1:0-718 GCF_001635675.1 Oleiphilus sp. HI0061
TGAGCTAACAACATTAGGGGTAGGTACCACTTTATTTGGAATGGTTAACCTAGATCTATCAGGTAGCTTGGATACGATCGAGCATGACGGTCAAGAAGTTCCTCGTTATATTGGCTTTAACATTGGTATTGAAGAAAAATTTTAGGAGAGTGAAAGATGGGAATTAAAAACGAACATAGTTATCTAAGCGCAAGTAAGGGATTTAAGATTGCGGCACTCTCTGCGGCGGTAGCAATTGCCTCTGGTTGTAGTAGTCCTGACCACCCTGATAATGGTTCACCTGTAGAAAGAACGTCAATATCTGGGGTAGCAATTGATGGGTACCTAGCTGGTGCAACTGTTTATGCTGATATCAATGAAGATGGGCGACAAAATGCTGGTGAGCCTTCAGCTACGACAGATAGTGAAGGGTTCTTTACTACATCGAGTGACGGTACAACTAACTATTGTGAATCAGCTGCGACAGAAAAATATTGCTTGCAGCTAAAAGGTGATGTTCCAGACGAAGTGGTGCTTAGAACCTATGGCGGGTTTGACATCTTTACGGGCGAACCTTTCATTGGTGNACTATCTGCACGCGTTTCACCTGAAGTTGATGGGAAAATTCCTGATCAGATGATTACGCCTTTAAGCTCTGTGATGGTTGAAGGGGGGAGTGCGACCCTAGGGAATTTGATTTCTGATCCGAGTTTACTTGATGACGACTTCTTATCAGGCT
>NZ_LWFE01000172.1:0-1658 GCF_001635675.1 Oleiphilus sp. HI0061
GGCTACATGTGGGAGTATCCGGTTGCGCGCGCTTACGCAGATGCGCGTGTTCAGAAGATCTATGCTGGTACAAATGAAATCATGAAGTTGATTATCGGCCGCTCGATGGTCTAAAGGAAGTAGGGGTAAGTAATGTCACAACCACTCAAGGGAATTAAGATTCTCGACTTTACCACCTTATTACCGGGCCCTTATGCAACGCAATTGTTGGCAGATATGGGCGCAGAGGTTGTAAGAGTAGAGTCACCTACGCGACCCGATCTACTAAAGCTCTTGCCGCCAATGGTAGGTAAGGTTTCTGCCTCGCACGCCAGCGTTAATCGCAATAAGAAAACGATTGCTGTTGATTTAAAGCATGAGAGTGCAAAAGAGATCGTTCATAAGTTGGTGAGTGAGTTTGATATTGTGATTGAGCAATTCAGACCAGGTGTTATGGCGCGTCTAGGTCTGGATTATGAGGCCTTGGTAAAGTTTCAGTCTAAATTAATCTATTGCTCGATCACAGGCTATGGTCAAACAGGGCCCTTAAAAGATCGGGCAGGGCATGATATTAACTATTTGGCTTTGTCGGGCTTAGCCAGTTTCTCTGGCAGAAAAGAAACCGGTCCCACTTTATCTGCAACACAGGTTGCCGATATTGCAGGTGGTTCACATCATGCCGTAATGGCGATTCTTGCCGCAGTGATTGAACGTGCTTCTACTGGAAAAGGCCAGCACCTGGATATCAGTATGAGTGATGCGGCCTTGGCGCTGAGCACGATGTTCGGCGCCAACGCGCTAGTCAGTGGCAAGGACCCAGCGTGTGGCGAAGAGATGCTCAACGGTGGTTTATTCTACGACTACTACCAGACGGCAGATGGCAAGTATATTTCGGTCGGTAGCCTGGAACCAAACTTCGCGATGGTTTTGCTATCTACCCTAGGTTTGACAGCTTACCAGAATAAGATTGCCGACCAACGAGCCGAAACCCAAACAGAAATCAAGGCAGCAATTGCAGCAAAAGTGATCGAAAAAGACCAAGCTCACTGGAATGACGTCTTTGGCAACTTAGATGCTTGTGTAGAACCTGTATTGAGTATCAACCAGGCTGCAGCGCACCCTCACTTCATAGCGCGGGGCATGATTACCACCGCTGTAGATGAGACAGGCAACGAGATTCAACAAATAAATAGCGCATTGCCATTTAAGTCTGAAGGCATAAAGCAAGCAGGGAGACCTTTGGGGGCAGATACCTCAGATGTATTAAAGTCTTTGGGCTATAGTGATGAGCAAGTTCAGGGGCTTAGAGAGGGGAAGTGTGTTAAGTAAGCATATATCTCGCTGTGAACCTGACTCGTGCTAACCTGCCAGCGAGCCGTGGAAGGCTCTGCCTACAGCTGAGGCTAAGTCGGGGCCTTGCTCAATAACGCAATCAGCGCTTCAATCTCACTTAATTTCTCTTCTGCGTTCTTGGCCTCAAGCTCAAACTTAAGTTTTGTGGCGCCTTCTAGCTTGTACTTTATCGGGTTCTTTTGCACTAGCTGAACGATGGCCAAGGGGTCGACTTTCGTGTCTTTTGAAAACTCAAAACTACCGGAGGTCTCGCCTGCGTCGATTTTATCGATGCCAACAGGATCGGCTTTGAGCTTCAGCTCTGTTTGACGCATTAGGTTTTTCAC
>NZ_LWFE01000173.1:0-1009 GCF_001635675.1 Oleiphilus sp. HI0061
GATTAATATTGAGTCAGTGATGCAAAAAGAAACCGACCGAGAGGGTGATTGCATTCCGCTTGTATTATTGACCCATGAAGTGCAAGAGAAGCAAATTAATACTGCTATAGAGCAGATAGAAGCGCTTGAAACGACAAGAAAAGAAGTCGTGAAGATACGCGTTGAGCACTTTAACCATTAATTAGAAGAACCTGAAGGCAGAGCCTTCTTGTTTACGATAGAAATTTTGCTTGGATAGATAAACGTGAAATATATTAGCACACGCGGCGAAGCGCCCCCTTTATCATTTGAAGATGTTTTGTTGACTGGTTTAGCGCCAGATGGTGGGCTCTATGTACCCGAAACCTTACCTCGTTTTACTCAGGAAGAAATCGCATCCTGGGCAGGCCTTCCATACTCTCAGTTAGCTTTCAATGTTATGTACCCCTTTGTTGAAGGTGAAATTCCTGAAGATGATTTCAGGGACATGGTTGAAAAAACCTATGAGGTGTTTGATCACTCTGCCGTCGCACCTTTAGTGCAAGTGGATGCTAACGAGTGGGTGATGGAGTTATTCCGCGGTCCTACACTGGCATTTAAAGACTTTGCCTTACAGCTACTAGGTCGCTTGTTGGATTATGTGCTTAAGAAAAGAAATGAGCGTGTAGTTATTATGGGTGCGACTTCTGGCGATACTGGTTCTGCCGCGATAGAAGGCTGTAAACACTGCGACAACGTCGACATCTTTATTTTGCATCCGCATAACAGAGTATCGGATGTACAGCGTAAACAAATGACGACGGTATTGGGTGATAACGTTTTCAACATTGCTATTGAAGGTAACTTCGATGACTGTCAGCACATGGTTAAAAACAGCTTTGCTGACCAGTCCTTTTTAGAAGGTACTCGCCTGGTTGCTGTGAATTCAATAAACTGGGCGCGAATTATGGCTCAGATTGTCTATTACTTCAGTGCATCCTTAGCGCTTGGTGGCCCTCATAGGAGTGTTGCTTTTTCGGTTCCAACTGGT
>NZ_LWFE01000174.1:0-783 GCF_001635675.1 Oleiphilus sp. HI0061
CGGCTTGCTGCATAAATATCACTACCAAGACTGATATCGTCACTAATTTGACGAAAAACAAATATCAGTAAGGTATCAGCAAGATTCACGCCGACTTCTACAGTTTACGGTAATTAGGCAATGCCAGCCCCTTAATCAAGAGCCATCATATTTAAGATCATCCGGTATGGGGAAGTCCGGTTTCGGAGGTTTTGTAATAACGCGACGCCTAAACTGCTTAAGCTGAAATACGTATGCCAGCACTTGTGCAACCGCCATATACAAACCACTCGGAATTTCCTGACCAATCTCGGCATGATGGTAGACCGAACGCGCAAGCGGTGGAGCCTCAACAATTTCGACATCATGTTCGTTGGCAATTTCTCTAATCTTCAAGGCGACTTGATCATGCCCTTTCGCAAGCAAAATTGGCGCGGCATCTTCTTCAGGTTTATATCGTAGCGCGACTGAAAAGTGAGTTGGGTTGGTAATCACCACGTCAGCCTGAGGAACATCTTGCATCATTCGACGCTGCGCCATTTCCATCTGCAATTGGCGAATCTTCCGTTTAACCTCTGGCTTACCTTCCGTGTCCTTGAATTCGTCTTTCACTTCCTGCTTCGTCATCTTCAGATTTTTTGTATGATCAAATATCTGAAAAGGTACATCAATCATAGCGATCACGATCATCGTACATGCTAAATAGAAAAAACCCCACCCCAGTATTTTGGAAGCTGTTTCCATTGCTGAAATTACATTTTGATCGGCAAGCCCGATAAGCGTTGGCAGTTGCAGTTTTGATTA
>NZ_LWFE01000175.1:0-1779 GCF_001635675.1 Oleiphilus sp. HI0061
CTAAGTCTTAGCAATTCTTGCCATTATGATCGATGATGCTCTTCTCACCCTGGCTTTGTCACCTATTCTCGTTCCGCAGGGAATCTATACTAAAAAAGTGACGCCTAAACTTCCTGAGCCTGAAGGTAGCCGTGAAGGTATTTTAGGTAACGGGGAGCCTTTGCGCATCTTAATTCTAGGTGACTCAGCTGCTGCAGGTGTTGGCGTTGATAGTCAGAACGATGCGCTTTTAGGGCAGCTGGTGTCGAAACTGTCGCAGTACCGCGCTATCGAGTGGCGCCTTTTAGCCGAAACAGGCTTGAAGACATCTGAGATGCTAGAGCGCCTACATGCGCTTGAGGCTTTTAAAACCGATGTTGTCATTACTTCCTTAGGTGTCAATGATATAACCGGCGGGACACGACTGAAACACTGGCTAGAGCAGCAAAGAGAGTTAAAACTGCTGCTTCAAGACAAGTTTCAAGCGCGTCATATCTTCTTGAGCAGTGTACCTCCCATGCATGAATTTCCGGCTCTACCTCAGCCACTTCGCTGGTTTTTGGGGCGTCGTTCTCGTGCAATGAATAGTGCTTTGAACGAACAGGCAGCACTAGATGAGGCTTTAGCTTTTGTTAGTGTTCAGTTTCCTATGCAAAAAGAGTTCTTTGCCAGTGATGGCTTCCATCCCAGTGCGCAGGCTTACCGCTTATGGTCAGAAGCTTTACTTGAGCACTTTAAAGAGCGTTGTTTATTGCCCCAGCGTTGAAGGTATCGTCGAGCAGCATTCCAGGCTGATCATCGCTTTTTTGCGTTCTGCTCCCCAGCGATATTGATTAATCTCCCCCGTACTTCTAATGACCCGGTGACAGGGAATCACATAGGCAATATTGTTCTTCGCAATGGCTGAAGCGACGGCTCTGGTAGCATTTGGTTGATTGATTTGCTCAGCAACCTGTTGATAAGAGCGCAACTCGCCTTCAGGAATCTTCAGTAAGGCCTCCCATACCAACAGTTGGAAAGGCGTTCCTTTGCAGAGCAAGTTCAACTTGTTCTCGTTTGCTGGTCCAGAGTCGAAAATACGTTTTAGGGTAGTTAATGTGCTCGCTTGGTTTTGCTTTAGTTCAGCATGTGGCCACTCGCGCTTCATCTCAGCCAAACCTTCTGCTTGAAGCTCCAGTGAGTCAAGAAATGCCAATTTGCATAAGCCTCGTTGAGTCAGAGCTAGCAGACAATAACCGAAGGGAGAGGGGTGAAAGCCATAGTCTATTTGAACGCCTTGGCCACCACTTTTATATTCGCCAGGTGTCACGCTTTTACACTGAACCATCAGATCGTGAAGTCGGCCACTCCCGCTTAAGCCGCTGTTGTAAGCGGAATTAGAGACAGAGTGTTGCTTAAGTAAAGCTTTGGCTTTTTGCTTGGTCAGAAATTGTAAGAACTGCTTGGGTGATACCCCCGCCCATTGAGTAAACACACGCTGCAGGTGAAACTCACTCAAGCCGATATGCTTAGCTATGTCCTTCAAGCTAGGTTGTTTATATTGCGCAGCTTCAATAAAGGCCATCGCCTGAGCGACTTTTTGGTAGTTTCTGTGTTGTTCATTAAGCCTTGCCATGGAGCTTTCTCTGAGTCGATTCAACTTAAAGCAGTGAGGTAGAATTATAAGAGAAGTCCTTAAGTGAGAGCGACCCGATACTTGCGATTATTTTTTTGTTATTGCAGATAATAACTCGATGAACTATAGATCGGTTTAAGNCGCTTGGTTAGAAAAAACCATTTAATACTAAACTAGATTAGTCT
>NZ_LWFE01000176.1:0-679 GCF_001635675.1 Oleiphilus sp. HI0061
CAATGCCCCGGCGAGAGGTTTCTACTTCTGGCAATTCAGGCAAACTTGGCTCCTCATAGATAGAACAAATCACGCATTTTGATACAAAGGAAAGGCAAGTGTCCAATTCCCCTAAGCTTCACAATCCCAAATCTTCTTTAAGCGATGAGGATGAAATCCTGTACTTAGGTGTTGATGCCGGAGGCACTTTTACCGACTTTGTCTTGCTCACTGAACAAGAAGTGCGTATTCATAAAGTACTATCAACCCCTTCAAACCCTGCTCAAGCAATCTTGCAGGGAATAGAAGAACTAGGTTTAAACTCAGCTGTCGATAATAAACAGCTTTGTATTATTCATGGAAGTACGGTAGCTACCAATGCAGCGCTTGAACGAAAAGGTGCTCGTACCGTCTATATCACCAATAATGGTTTTGGCGATATCCTGAGCATCGGCCGCNAAGCTCGCAAAGAACTCTATAACCTCAATGCCAAACCACCCATTCCTCCTGTTCCAAGCGAGCTTTGCTTAGAAATAGAAACCCGACGTGATTCCGAGGGAAAGTTAATAAGACCTTTATCTGATGACGATATTGAAGCCCTTAAGCAAAAAGTTAATGACTTAAAACCAGAAGCTATTGCGATAAATCTCTTATTTTCCTTTATCAATGATGATGAAGAGCTACGCATTCAAAAAGCCCT
>NZ_LWFE01000177.1:0-1715 GCF_001635675.1 Oleiphilus sp. HI0061
CAAATAGAGAATGCCATGCTCACTACCAATTGCGTAGGCGGCGATAGTCATACCCTCTATTAAGAGGTGAGCGCGCTCTGTTAGCAATACTCTATCTTTAAAGGTGCCGGGCTCGCCTTCGTCGGCATTACAAATGACATAACGTTTTTCAGCCGGTGTTTGGGCTGCAAATTGCCATTTGCGCGCGATTTGAAAACCCGCGCCGCCGCGACCTCTTAGATCGGAGCGGAGTAACTCATCAATAATCTCGTCGGGGCTTTTTGAGAGGCATTTAGCCAAAGCTTGCGCTAAAGGAGGCTCACTTAGTAATACCGGGCCAGATTGCTGAATATTGTTATTTACCATGCTCCGTACTAGTGAGTGGCTGTTATTTCCATCGCCTGTTTTACCGCCGAATACCGATAAACACGTGTCATGAATTCGGGTGGATAGTGCTCTCCAGTTATCGGATTCAGATGCTTTGAGTGTACGTTTTAGTGCGTTAACTAAACGTTTCACTTTGCTTGGTGTTAACGAGGTGACGACGTGCTCGTTAATCAGGGCGGCAGGGGCTTGGTCACTCATGCCTATGCAGGGCGTGAGGTGGAGTGAAAACTTCCCATCCAGAGTCGTGTTGCCAACAGGGATCCCTAATGCCAACTCAAAGGCCTGCAGAATTTCCGCGCTCCCCTTATGCTGGTCGATTATATCTTCACTCAGGTGAATGATGATTTTTCCTTGAGGGCTAGTTTTGAAAAAACTATAGAAACTCGCGACCCCTTCAACAACGACTCGGTGACTGTTGGTTTTTTCTGCGACTAACTTCATTGAGTCGCCACTGATCCAACCTAAGGTGTTTTGTATCGCCCAAAGGATATCAATCATTCGCTTGGGATTGTTATCAAAGCCTTGGCAGATTTCAGAAATACGAAGCTGGTTTTCCATAAGCAGACTACTGAGTTGTTATTTTCTTGGTACAGCCATGAAGTTAAATAGTGTAGTTCTTATTAAGTATTCCTTGCTAGCCTTGCTGAGTAAATAGCTGATCTTGATCCAGGTTAATTCTTCGGCAAAAAGCTATGAAGAAAGTTTTATATGTTATGTCGAGATTTATCAGCAGGAATGATAAGCTGATCAAAAAATAACATCTTTTTAGCGAAATGAGCGATGGTTACTTTCAAAAACTTTGGTTGCTCGATACGATATGTTCATATAGCAACATTTATGAGTATTTTAGGGCAAGGTAAGAAAGCCTTTTTTCACTGACTCAAAATATTCATTGATAATAAAAACAAAATGAAAGGTTAACTATGGGCGCTTTAAATATAGCCAAAATCGGGCACCGAAACTTACGTACTGAATATCAGACTTCGGGTGAGGTCTTTATCCCTATCGCGCGTGTTAAGCCGCTAGTTAAAATCCTCATGATGAATAAGGTAGATCTGAGGTCCTTGTTAAAAGATACAGGGCTTCAGTTTCAGGATTTATCCGAGACTGATCAGACGATAAATTTTCTTCAGTACAAGCAGCTGATTATTAATGCGAGGCGTTTGCTTCCTCATCATCCTTTTGCACTTTACTTGGGAGAGCAGAGTTTTCTGCATCATGATGGAGTACTCGCGGCTCGAATTATGAGTAGTGAGAATGTTCAGCAAGCGATGGAACTTCTGACCAAGTATCAACCTTTATTTACACAGATACTGGGTTTCAAGTTTGAAATGCAAAAATCTGGATTG
>NZ_LWFE01000178.1:0-838 GCF_001635675.1 Oleiphilus sp. HI0061
CGGTAAACATATTTGTGCAGGTTATATCGAAGAGACAGGTGATGGGCTTCAAGGTCTATGCGAAAAAGATAGTGGCGGCCCTTTATTATTTCAAACAGGTGGTGAATGGTTTCAAGCCGGCGTGGCAAGCATAGCTCCTTCTGTTTGTGGAAGTCTGGATTATCCAGATGTTTTTACCCGGGTTTCAGCGTTTAAAGAGTGGGTGGACAATATTATAAACCCTGTTGATTTGACCCCAGACAAGCTTTCTCTGCCTGAAAATGTTACTTCAAGTATATTGGAGGATGGTGAGAACCCTGTATGTAGTGGTGGCTCGGATGAGTCTTTAAAATACAGAATAAAAGAGGTTAATGGGTTTTCTTTAAGCTTTACAAATAGTGCTGCTGATAGCTTTGTAATTGATAGTGTTGAGCTTCAAGTTGATGAGATTGAAACCAATGAATGTGGTGTAGGAACGGTAAAATATACACCTTCCGAGCTATCGATTACCAGCATGGAAGATAGTGCTTTGCCTGATTGCCAGGGCTCTGAGTTAGCTCCGGGGGAGAGTTGCGAGGTCCATATTCGGATGAACTTCCTTTCGCCTGGTATCAAGTTTGCTACCTTGATGATAGGGGTTGAGGGTAAAGAGGAAAGCTACTCGTTTGAGTTGAGTGGTAATGTGATAGGGGAAGCTGATTTTAGCTCAAGTGTGGGTGAGGGAGTGTTTTTCTTTATAGAGAAGCAGAATGAGTGGGATTTACAGGGAGATATTGTTTCCGAATTAGTGTCAGACTACACCCTATATGAGCAAACGATGTTGATTGGTAAGGTTGATGGTAGCGGCCAATTGAGCTTT
>NZ_LWFE01000179.1:0-977 GCF_001635675.1 Oleiphilus sp. HI0061
GAGCAACAACAAGACAAGATTGAATCACTAAGCGATCAGAAGTCTATCTTGCATGCAAAGATATCGGAGCAGAAAGCTGTCCTCGCTTCGCTTGTAACACTTCAAGAATCTGTCTTGGGTGATGATTCTAGCGTTTCTGCGCAAAAGCGGCAGATGGGTATTGATCAGCTGCCATTGCTGATGAATGAGCTTAAGGTCACTTCAGGTTGGGAAATTGCTGTTCAGCAAGCGCTTCATGATTGGATGAACTCTTTGGTTTCCGACGGCGTAGCAACGGATCTTATTCTGAATTGCGAAACATCAACTCTGGAAGGTTCTGTTGCCTTATTAGATAAGGATAAAAATGGATCAAACTCTAATGTTGTAGCAAAATCTGGATCACTTGCTCAATATGTTGAAGGTGCACCGTCTCAAGTAATTTTAATACTAAACGATATCAAAGTTGCTGATTCAAAAGAGCAAGCACAGCTTGCTATTGCTACACTGGCGGAGCACGAGTCTGTTATATGTACTGATGGCCTTTGGTTTGGTCAAACATGGGCAAGAGTATACAGGCCCGGTGATACCGAGGCAGGCGTTCTTGAGCGTGCAAATGTTATCGCAAAAATAAAGAAAGCTATTCCAGCGCTAGAGGAGCAGCTTGATGCCGTTAATCTTCAACTTGAAGCCAATAAAGATGCTCTACATCAATATCGTAAAGACTTAGAGTCTTTCGAGGTATCTATTAAAACGCTGACCAATGAGAAAGCTCGAATAGCTGGTCAGCAAGGAGCAGATAAAGCCAAGCTAGATCAATTCAATCTCCAGCTAAAACGAAACGATGAAGATATCAAGGAGTTGTTAGATCAGCTTGAACAGTATCGTGAGCAACTTGCTGAATCGCGCGAAATCTGGAATGAAGCGCTGCTATCGCTTGATGAGTTCACTGAGCGCAAAGCAGTTCTTAGCGAAGAAAGAGAGCGTGTTCAATCTCAGCT
>NZ_LWFE01000180.1:0-1802 GCF_001635675.1 Oleiphilus sp. HI0061
CAATTCATTTCATCTCAGACAAACATGGAACCGGGGTGGGGGATTTATATAAGTCTATCGACCAGGGTTATAAATCTGCTTTCGATAAGTGGCCGACCAAACGTTTGACAGAGTTGCTTTCAGATTTAGTATCTGATCACCAACCACCAATTGTTCGTGGCCGACGGGTCAAGCTTCGTCATGCTCACCAGGGGGGATCAAATCCGCCTATCATCGTAGTGCATGGATCTAAGACTGATGACCTGCCAGATAGCTACAAACGTTATCTAGAGAAGAGCTTCAGGAAAGTACTTAAGATTAAAGGTACACCAATTCGTTTTGAATTTAAGTCGAGTGATAACCCTTTCGCTAGTCCGACTAACAAAATGAATGAGAAGCAGAGAGCTAAAAAAGCCCGTATTACCAAATCCAGAGAATTTGGTAACCGCCGTGGTAAAAACTCAACACGTAAGAGTAAAGGAAAGGGCAGTACTTCTCGTTAATTGATTTTAACGAGGGCTTGCCTAGGTGTTTAGCTTTCTATGACTGAACTGCATCCCCCTAAAGAAGATATTTGCCCCAGATGTGGCAAAGCAAACCTATGCTTGAATGTCATTAAAAAAGACCTTTCAACGGGGGCTATGATACCACCTAATACTGTTAGTATTCGGGAAGAGCCTTGTTGGTGCGCCTCCGTTAACTTGAACTCTAATCAACGTGCTGAAGCATCAAAATTTGGTAATGGTTTATGTTGTTTGTGCGCAAGCTGCATTGCT
Source organism: Oleiphilus sp. HI0061 (assembly GCF_001635675.1). NCBI lineage: Bacteria > Pseudomonadati > Pseudomonadota > Gammaproteobacteria > Oceanospirillales > Oleiphilaceae > Oleiphilus > Oleiphilus sp. HI0061. The sequence goes on from NZ_LWFE01000180.1 coordinate 756, forward strand.
GAAATTCAAGCGATATAGCTGCCCTATTACCACTTTAAAAAAAGAAAAAGCCTATTTCCCCCTGTATGTGATCTCGTAAATATTTGTTACTTTCCCTTCACAGAGCCTTTTAAGTCGCTTTATACTCGAACTGTAGTGTGCAAAAAATAAACAGTTTTTGCATCACACCAAAATTTATATTTGCGCGTTCCCTCTATCGACGCGAGGTTACCACCTCTTACGACTTGTTTGAGTAGTCGTGGTCATAAGCCAGTATATATTCAAACAATCGTAAGTTATTCTGAGAGGATAGCATCATGTTTGAATTACTGGATCAACACCAGGTCAATGAGCTGCACGTTAGGTACGATGTTAGTAGCGGTCTCAGGGCATTCATTGCCATCCACAATACTGCACTGGGTCCTGCACTGGGCGGCTGCCGTTTTATTAAATACCCAAGTGAATCACACGCCCTTCAAGATGCGCTGAACTTAGCTAAAGGCATGAGCTACAAAGCTGCCTTGGCAGAGCTTCCTCAAGGCGGTGGCAAGTCGGTCATCATGGTTCCTGATCGTCACTTTGATCGAAGGTCATTATTTAGTGAGTTCGGGCGCTTTGTTGAATCCTTAAACGGTCGGTATATTACTGCGATTGACTCCGGCACCAGTGCGAGAGAAATGGATATTATTCAGACTGTGACATCGCATGTTACCAGTACGAGTGATGCTGGTAACCCGTCAAGTTATACCGCTGCTGGTGTATTTGAAGGAATAAAGGCAAGCGTCAATTTCAAGTTAGGAACAGAAAGCTTAAAAGGTCTACGTATTGCTATTCAGGGAATTGGCAATGTTGGTTACGAACTTGGTTTGCTGCTCGCAGAATCTGGTGCAGAGATTGTTGTGGCTGATATTAATAGAGAAAGGGTTGAGTCCGCCTTAAGAGAGTTTGCAAGTCACGCAGTCAGCCCTGAGCAGATTGTTCAGGAGCCATGCGTTGTCTTTGCCCCCTGCGGTTTAAGTAATGTCATCAATGAGTCTTCCCTTGAACGTTTGAGCTGCCGAATAATTG
>NZ_LWFE01000181.1:0-752 GCF_001635675.1 Oleiphilus sp. HI0061
ACAAAGGTTGCGTTGTCTTTGCAGATTTTGGCACCTTCATAGGTAACACGCCACTTGGCAATATGATCTTGATGGGTACTGATAAAATACAAAGGTACTTCTATTTTGGACAAGTCTATTTTGGTGCCATTGACCGCATAAGCACCTGGTTTAACCAAACGATTTTCCATATAGAATTTTCGCAGCATCTCGTTATGACAAGCACCGGTGATATTAGTACTATCGGAGTTCCAGTATAAAAGATCAAAAGGCGTCGGAGACTCACCCTTTAGATAGTTCTGGATATAGTAATTCCAATACAGAGAGTTCTCACGCAGTTTGCTGAATGAAACCGCCATCACTCTGCCATCGAAGTAGCCTTTTTGATTATTCTGATGTTCTATCGCTTTAATCGTATGGTCATCGATAAATACACCAATATCTCCCGGATCAGAGAAATCTGTCAAGGTCGTAAAAAGCGTTGCTGACTTAACACGAGGCTTTAGCTTACGCGCAGCCATATAGGCTAGCGTAGTCATTAATAAGGTGCCGCCAATACAATAGGCCGCCGCATTGATTTCACGGATCCCCGTTTGTTTTTCAACCACTTCTAGAGCATGTAATGCACCGTCGGTGACATAGCGGTCGAAACCGATATTCCGCTCTTTTTCAGTCGGGTTCAACCAAGACACCATAAAGACGGTCTGCCCCTGCTCTACCGCCCATCGCACGAGGGAATTCTTTTCTGATAAATCGAGAATATAGAATTTATT
>NZ_LWFE01000182.1:0-908 GCF_001635675.1 Oleiphilus sp. HI0061
CAAAAATCATTGCCCAGGGTATTCAAAAAGGGATTGAGCAGTATAAAAAACAGCACAAAGCCAAAAGCCGAGAGCTCGACAAGCAATTAAAAGCTGCAGAAAAAGCCAAACAGATGGCAAGCAGTAGTGAAGAAAAACAGCTTGAAGAGCATGTTCAGCCACCTAAAGCACAGACGTGGTTACCCTGGTCTTTACTCGTTTTATCATGGGTTTTGTTTGCAATATTCCAAGTAATATAAGAACTCATCTCGATGAAATTTGATTAGTTTTGAACCAAGTCTCACTGAAAACTCTGAATTTAACCTAAGTTACCTAAATTACCCTTCTTTGCCACAGCTTCGTAATCCTCTTTTTTATATGGTTTAAATCACTTACTTGTCATTGCTTTGGAGGAGTCCCCCAAAAAAGTCAGACAAGAAAGAACCTGAAAAAGAATAGTTCTTTAAGAACATATAAAACACTTACATACATGAAAAAAACAAAATTAAGAAAATTAACGGAGTCGATTGATGAAAAGCCTGAAATTGAAGTTGGTGACACTGACGTCACTACTTGTTGCTGCATTCGCGGTTAATGCGAACGGCTACAGTAATGTATACGTATTTGGCGATAGCCTTTCTGATAATGGTAACCTTAATGCCATTGCACCAGACCAAACCTATGGTGAACGTTTCACCAATGGCCCTGTAGCGGTAGAAGTCGTTGCAGCAGCACTAGGTCATACCCTAACACCATCGCTACACTTAGCGGGTGGTTATACTGGTAACAACTTTGCTATTGCTGGTGCAAAAGCAGTTGACGAAGATGGTGATGAATCTACACCGGACATCAACCTACCTACCCAGGTTAATGCTTTCCTACAAATCAATGCAGGTGTTGCCCCTTCAGACGCGCTATACATCGTATTA
>NZ_LWFE01000183.1:0-856 GCF_001635675.1 Oleiphilus sp. HI0061
TGCGTTGCAGGTTCTTATTTCCTTATGGCGTGACGGTAAGAGCTTGCATGAGTTGAAGTCCGAGATGACTAAGCTTCCACAGGTGTTGAAGAACGTACGAATTAAAGAAAAAACAGACCCCATGTCAAACGATGTTATTGCCCAGGCTGTTAAAGAGCAAGGTGAGCGTTTGGCAGGGCAGGGTAGAGTGTTGTTGAGAGGCTCGGGTACGGAGCCTCTAATCCGGGTTATGGCTGAGGGCGAGGATGCGGACTTGGTGAATTCAGTGGTGAACTCTCTGGTTGAAACGGTCCAGAATGCAATTGGTTAAGTAATTGGGTAAAAAGTCGTAATGGGTTGCTTGTAAGTAAAGATTAACTCGGTTAGTATTTGCGCCCTTCTGAAAAGCTGGTGTTATATATGCGTAGCAAGATTGTTGCGGGAAATTGGAAAATGAATGGTAGTGTTGCATTTATGCAGGACTACTTGCAGGCATTTAGCGATCAAGCATCGTCTAACGTGCCTGACGATGTGCAAGTGCTAATCGCACCGCCGACAGTTTTACTTTCCGGCTTTTTTGAAGCAAGTAAAGACTCCGGTATCCAGTTGGCAGCTCAGAATGTTGCTGGTTTTGACGAAGGTGCGTTTACTGGTGAAGTATCTGCGCCTATGTTGAGCGATGTAGGTTGTCAGTGGTCGTTAGTTGGGCACTCAGAGCGTAGAGCTTTGTTCGGAGAGACTGATAGTGATGTTGTTGCTAAAATCTCCCGTTTGCTAAAGGCTGGTATTAAGCCGGTTTTGTGTGTAGGTGAGACTCTGGAAGATCGAGAAGGTGGTAGAGCGCAGGAAGTTGTTGCGACGCAAGTCGGCGCTGTGC
>NZ_LWFE01000184.1:0-1024 GCF_001635675.1 Oleiphilus sp. HI0061
TGATCAATCATAATGCCGAGCTGGAAATCCATAGTGAAGAAGGCATAGGCAGTGAGTTTATTTGTCACTTCCCGGCATCGATAATGGTTTCCAGTAGCTCGGCTAATGAACAGAAAGCGCTAGCAAATGCATCTTGATGAGCTATCTGCATTTACTTGGATAGCTTTTTCTGCGCCTCTGCTTCAAAGTTCATATTGATATTGCCTAAAGATCTTTCTTCGTTTACCCAAAATGCGACCGCGCCACACACCGCAGCGGGCAGTGCCAGAAAATTCACGATAGGCAGAAGCGTTGCNCCAAACGTTACCAGCCCAAAACCTAGTGATGTCAGACGATGGCTAGCCAGGTAGTTTTTCATATCGGGGAAGCTCATCTTATTATTATCTGCCGGGTAGTCGATATATTGAATGGCCATCATCCAGGCTGAGAAAATAATCCAGATAACAGCAATAATCACATTCAAGCCGGGGATTAAGCCTAAAACCAATAGCACTAGCACCCGCGGGATATAATAAACAAGCTTTTGGAGTTCTCGCATGATGGTTCTGGGAACCATTGCCAGTAGCTCGCTCCATGAGAAGTCTTCACCTTTATCTTGGCCGCTTAAGTGCTTTTCAGTGAGTTCTGCCAGGTAGCCATAAAAAGGAGCGCCGATTAAATTCGCGGCGGCAATAAAGCCATAAAACAGCGTCATTAAGATGGCTAAGAAGTAGATTCCCCAGAATAACCACTCCATGAATCCTAGCCATTCTGGGACCCAAGACAATAAGGTCGCCATCCAACCGTCTACTAGGCTATATGCCCACATGATGAGCAGCGTAAACAAGATGATATTTACGGTTAAAGGAACCAGTAAAAATAGGCGAAAGCCGGGCTGGCAAATGATCTTGAAACCTTGAGCCAGATAGCCAAAGCCGGTAAACATATTTCCCTTCATGTGAAGATTCGCTCCTGATCAGAATATCGTCTAAGAAATTTATAGGGCTTAATAGGGTTGTAGGCAGTGTATAATAGCTCGCTTGGA
>NZ_LWFE01000185.1:0-775 GCF_001635675.1 Oleiphilus sp. HI0061
TGAAGCGAGTACTTCGTTTACTTGCGTCACTTGTAAGGAGATCTGCTTAGCCAAACTCGCTGTCTGTTCCAAGGTCGCTGACTCTGGCATATCGATAATAATCTGCACTTCATTTTTATTATCAAAAGGCAGAAGTTTTAAGGGAACCCAGCGCATCATAGGTAACATGGCTGCAGCTAGGAATAAGATCAGCACAGCCCATAAGACCCATTTTGCTTTTCTCCGATCATTCAAAAAGGGAGAGAGAACACGTCGGAAAAAAGGGCTCCCGCTATCAGCACGACTGTCCTCACCCTGTTCAGCAACAATGGCCGAAGGTTTCAGAAGTTTACTCGCCAACCAAGGCGTCACTAAAAATGCCACCAGCGTACTGACGCCGACGCTCACTGGCACATTGAAAGCCATCGGCGCCATATAGGGCCCCATCATTCCGGTAATGAAGGCAAGCGGAATAAATGCCAGGACGATAGTGATGGTCGACATTATCAAAGGCACTTTGATTTCTGATATCGCTGCAACAATTTGAGAGGCCGTACCAGGGTCCTGGCTTCCATCTTTGCCACGCAGCTTCTTTTTCAAATATCGTTCAATGTTATCGACACCAGTAATCGGGTCATCGACAAGTAAACCTAGTGATAGAATCAAAGCAAATAAGGTCACACGGTTAATGGTATAACCAAAAGCCATATCCAAGGCCAAGGTCACCCCGTAACTAATGGGTACCGCAATACCAACAACTAAAGCAGGGCGCCAGCCAAGGAAAACCGCGATAAAC
>NZ_LWFE01000186.1:0-1240 GCF_001635675.1 Oleiphilus sp. HI0061
ATAATGAGTCGCAGGATCAAGGTTCACAAGATTCACTTGGTGACTCAGCGCACTATCTATATTGGCTTCTTTGTAAGATAAGTCATCGATCGCCGTACCAAAGCTTACCTGGCCAATTGCTTGATCGGTATTGGCCCATTCAACAAGCGCGGTGTTTGTTGAAATAAAGCTTACGTCCGGCTGCGAGCTGAAAGCAGGCAAGGGTAGATCGATCAAGCTACCGGAGTTAAAAGAAATTGTTTGGAAAGATGTTTGGTTGCCCACAATGTCAGCCAACACATATCGTAGCTCATAGCTGCTATTGGGGATTAGCTCTTGAAGCAGAATAAAGTGCGACAGCTTCTCGGATTGTGAGCCCGCTGCTTGCCAATCAGCAGAACCTTCAGGTCTATATTCTACAAATACAACCGACAATTCATCACTTACTAAGCTTAAGCTTGCAAGCTCACCGAAACTTTCAAGAACCGGTGTTGCGGTCAGAATTGGCGCAGTGTTGTCTGAACTTGTTGAAATACTTCTTAGCTTACTAGAGGCAACTTCGATAAGCGTATTAATTTGCTTGCTTGCTGTATATCCGTGATGATCAGTGGAATATGCGGTACAAGTATAGCTATTACCTTCCACTAAAGTGGTCAAAGTAAGCGTGTGTTTCTTAGTTGGTTTAGATACGTGCACTTCAAGCGTCGCGGCGGCGCTTGTACATACCAATCGCGCATCAGCGTTTACATCGGTTTCCCAGTAGACACTAAGCGTGGCACCGCTAAGTTCGAGAACCTCCACTTCCGACATAAAGTGAGGATCGCCTTGATGGCCTCTAACTTTACTGCGGAAGGACATAACCTCACTCATTGCAAGATTACCTTGCGCATCAGCGGTCTGAACTTGGAAGTAATAAAATGTATCAGGCTGTAAGCCGGTCACTGGCAAAGTATGCGAAGCCCTTAAACCGTTTTTACTTTCAATTTGCTCAAGCTCATCTATCGAAGTACCGATTACTAGACGAGTCGTTGCAGGCTCACTAGTTTTCCAGCGAATGACGACGCTTTGATGTGTAATATTCTGTATTAATGGGCTGCCGATAATAATGGGTGCCATGGTGTCTGGTGAGGCCAGGGTTGTAAAGGTTATCGGCGTACTGATAGTCGGGCCGTTTCCATGCCTGTCTGTGGAAGATACCGTTAAGGTATATTCTGTTTCAGGTAAAAGATCTGCCAAAGGCATTGAGTGCTCTAAGACAAAA
>NZ_LWFE01000187.1:0-1078 GCF_001635675.1 Oleiphilus sp. HI0061
GAATCACTGCGATAACGTGAAGCATCATCGGCGGTAGTATGATCCCCTAAGCGATAACTCACCGCTTCAATAAGCGTTGCACCTTTACCTGCGTAGGCTTTCTCCAGTGCTATATTGACTGCATGACGCACGGCAAAATAGTCGTTACCATCAACAACCAGTCCCTCAATCCCGGCGCCAATCGCTTTTTGGGCAATCGTTTGCGCGCCGCACTGAATATCGCGGGGGGTCGAAATAGCCCATTGATTGTTATTTACAACCATTACCAAGGGTAGTTGCCACGCCCCTGCCAGATTTAGTGTTTCGAGAAAGTCGCCTTTCGAGGTCGCGCCCTCACCACACGTAACAAGAGATGCTTGATGTATGCCTTTGGTTTTCAGAGCAACAGCTGCACCGGCAGCGTGGCCATATTGTGTCGCTATTGGCACACAAACAGGGAAATCATTTGGGCATGATTTATAATCACTACCACGTTCCAAGCCTCCCCAATACATCAACATCTCTTTTAAAGACACCCCTCGCAAATATTGGGTAGCGAAGTCGCGGTAATAAGGCGCAAAAATATCATCTGGGCTGAGCGCCATACCAATGGCCGTACCAATTGCTTCCTGGCCTAGAACTGAAGGGTAAGTTCCAAGCTTGCCAGTTCGTTGTAAAGCGATAGCCTTATGGTCAAAAGCTCTGATCAAAACCATCGTTTCATAAGCTTTTAGCATTTCTTCTTTGAGCAGTAGAGAATCCGGTAAAGACTGCTTAAGCTGCCCGTCATCGCCAAGAAATTTCGAAAAACTTACATCAAACCTAAGGTTTTCTTCAAAAGTATAAGATTTCATACCGCCTCCTCTATGCTGCAAAGTCTTGAAGACGAGTCAATTTTTCTTCGGCTAGCTGGTCGGCAACAACACTTGTTGCCCTGCCTTTTGAGCTTGAGCCTTGATAAACCTCTTCTAAGGTTCGACCTATCTGCAATATTTTTTCATGTATTCTGGCCTGTAAAACTTCATTTCTTGAAACCAGCTCAAAGTCCGAACGCAAAGACTCACTGTGGGTTAGCGAGGCATAAATCAAACCTCCAGAG
>NZ_LWFE01000188.1:0-504 GCF_001635675.1 Oleiphilus sp. HI0061
AAACGTAATAACCAAGCTGCTCATTGCTGCGTTCACTCGACTGCTCCAGAGCTGATTCGATGCGCTGTAAACTCTCACCAAGCAGTTCATTCGATTCACTAAACTGCTGGCAGGCCTTACCAAAAGCATCACCCAAACTGGCAATATCGGTAGTGCTTGCCGCAGCTTCGACCACGATGTCTGAGAGTTTGTTAACTTCAGCATCGATATGCTGGTCAAAACGAGAGCTGATGTTGTCTAGCATGCTACTAGAGGTTTCGACTAATGAAGCAATCGCTTCTCTTTGCTGGCTGGATGACTCGGATAAGGAGCCTGACAAGCCATCAAGCTCAGCCATAATTCGCTGACGCTCTTCTAACAAGTGGTTGTCACGCTCCATGTTGTTACTGATTTCTTCACGTAACTTGGAGATTACCTCCGCAGCAACCTTTGGTGTTTCAGACGCGGTTTCAATCAGCTCTGTCATGGGTTTCTCAATCGTTTCTGACAATTGGGCAACTTGCT
>NZ_LWFE01000189.1:0-879 GCF_001635675.1 Oleiphilus sp. HI0061
GGGATTACCACCTAAAGGCTCCCAGTGAAGGGGAATCTCTCGTCGATCATTATATTGATAGCTGTTTCGACTATAAAGGCGGCGATGTCAGGGAAAACTATGGTACAAAGTTGCAGGAAGATTTTGGTTATACACCGTTCTATCTTCGCTACAATACCGGACTTTCTTTAGAAAAAAATGGTCGTCTTCTGGCAAAGCAACTGACTCAATTGCACGAAGCCTACCCGATTAATATTGATGAACTGATGCTTGTCGGTTTCAGTATGGGCGGACTCTTACTTCGACATGCTCAATATTGTGCCATCCAAACTGATATGCCTTGGCTCTCGAACTTAAGTAAATGTATGTACTTGGGTACACCGCACGAAGGCTCACCGCTTGAAAAGTTTGGCCACTTTAGCGGTGAAATCGTTCGACACTTTCCTCGGGATTACATTAGCCATTGGGCTGATTGGATTGATCGGCGGAGTGAAGGTATTCAAGATTTAAAGCATGGCTTGAAGTTTTTTGCTCCATCTGAAGACATTGAGTCGTCATGTGCGAGTTTCTATGATCAGGCTCGTCATTACTTTATTAGTGGTAGTGTTGGAAAGAATGAAGATAGCTTTATTAGCAGAGTGATGGGGGGTAGCTTGGTCAGACAGGGTAGTGCTAACCCGGGCTCTGCGCCAACACATAGCTAAAACGCTCACTTTGAAGGCCTGCCACATATTCCATTGGCGCACTCTGACCGCGTGTACCAGCAGATAGCATGCTGGGTTGATGAAGATGAGCGAAGATTGCGTACACGTCATGCGGGGAAAGCGCTCGATTTAATCAACTATCAGGTAATACGTAAACCCTATATCCCCGAAGCTGGGCAGCAAGATGTGTCCAATC
>NZ_LWFE01000190.1:0-818 GCF_001635675.1 Oleiphilus sp. HI0061
GCCCTATTCGCTACACTCATAGGAGTAAGAAAAAAGCCTGCTTCATGCAGGCTTTTTCTCAAGGGTTACTGCTTGGCTCGAGCAGCGTTTAAATGCTCTTCAATTTCTTCCATTTCCGGAGCGAGCTTATGTGCTTTCTCTAGATAAGGTAAGCCTTCAGAAACCTTCCCGTTATCAACGAGTACCCAACCATAACTATCAAGAACGGCTGGACTCTCCGGCGCTAAGTCTACAGCTTTAGCTAACAGCTCTAACGCCCTCGAATCTTTTTTCTCAAAATAGATCCACCCTAGATTATTCAGAGCCATGACGTTATTGGGCGCAATTTTCAGAACTTTTTCATAACCTTCAACCGCTTTTATACGTTGCCCCCGCTGCTGATAAGCTAAGGACTGATACATAAGCGCTGGGGTACTGTTAGGTAGCTTAACCAACCAATCTTGAAGGAACTTGTTTTGGGCAGGCTTATCACCCAAAACACCTAGCACTCGATATAGTTTTTCAGCTGTAGAATCTACGGGTGCATTTCCCCAGCTTTGCATCAATAGCTTACGCGCTGTTGAATAGTCATTCTTGGATAGCGCAATATCACCGCGCAATATGTTCACAACAGGGTGGCTATCATTAATAGCCTCTATTTGACCAAGTACTTTCTCAGCCTCATTAACACGTCCAGCCTTCAGCTCAAGATCAACTAAAAAAGACAATAAGCGCATATTATCCGGTTCACTCGTTAGAACCTCAGCGACTTTGGTACGCGCCGTAGCGAAATCGCTCTTACGCATTGCAATTAAGGCTTCAACATACTTAATTCCATC
>NZ_LWFE01000191.1:0-8984 GCF_001635675.1 Oleiphilus sp. HI0061
TCTACAGCCACGCTTTGTTTCTCTGCCTCTGCCGGCTTTGCACATCTAAGGGCAAAGGGCTCAAATACAGCACCAAGTAGTAATTGATCTTCATACATACTTGCCACACTCGTGCCTGAAATCAGCTCGCCACTATCATAGTAAATCGACTCGGCCTGCATCTTTTCACCAGACACATCTATTTTAAATGCTTGAGATGGAGAAAGGTGGCTTTCATCATGCATATGAGCCGTAAACTCAAAGACTTTCGGATGACCGGCTGTGAGCAGGTGTTGATCATCCAACCACTCAAGATTATCAACAGCCATGGGGATGTAAACCGTATCAATTAAGTGCCAGGACAGCATATCCTGTCCTTTCATATAGCGAGACACTTGATTCGCTGTGGTTTCAGCTACAAACAGGGTTTTCTGGTCTGCAGACAAAGTCACCCCATTCGTATAACGAAGGCCATCGATCACTGTATGCCCCTGCTCTCCATCAAAATATACCAGCGAAGACAACGCCAGCCCGGCATAGTCCTCTACAATCTCCATCACGCTATGACGCGGGTTGCCATGATCGTTTGATACAAAGAAACGGTCTTTCCCCACAACAGCGATATCATTAGGCGAGATTAACTCTGGAAATGGAATACGTCGGCGTAGCTTTAAGTTACCATCAGGAAGAATGCTAAATACATCAATCTCATGTGTCTGCATATCAAGATGATTTACCGCATAGAGCTCTATCGCCTTTCCCTGAACGCCATCTTGTTGTTCAAAGCGCAGAGCAATTCCATGAGGATGAAAAGCCCCTTTCATTTTGACCATCAACTGCTTTGGTTTCGAGTTTGGATCACTGAGATCCAGAGTCCAAATACCACCGTTTTCATAGGACTTTAAGTCTTTATCCAAAAAAGCCTGGCGACGGTCATCGGCTGAAATATAAGCCAGCTTTTGCACTCGATCGACCGTGATATCCTCTGCTCCAATAGGACCTGCTAGCTTTTCACACTGCCCAAAAGGCTGACTTTCTTCAACACTACGGAAGACCCCTGCATCCTTAGCGATACCCGCGGCGTGAAATATCACCAGTACTAAAATAAGTAGTAAGATTTTTGTTCGAGTCTTCTTAAGCATTTCTTAGATATCCAGTTTTTATTATTACTTATAACGAGCTAGGCAGTTTACCAGTAAAAATCATACTTTGTACTTTCAAAAATGAATACCCTGCCATCGATTATGCGTATAATGCCGCCCATTGATTTGAATTTACGCAAAATAGTAATTACAGGAGAGCTACAATGCTAGAAGTTAACGAATATTTTGATGGCAAGGTTAAATCGATTGCCTTTGAAAGCACTACTCTGCCAGCAACAGTAGGCGTTATGAAAGCAGGTGAATATACCTTCGGTACCAGCCAGAAAGAATACATGACAGTTGTCAGTGGCGAACTAATTGTAAAACTACCAGGCTCAGAAGAATTTGTTTCATTTAAAGACGGAGAGACTTTTACCGTTGAAGCAAATCAGTCCTTCGACCTGCAAGTTCCTACAGATACCGCTTATCTTTGTAAGTACGAATAAACAGAATCTATTTAATAAGCCTCTGTGGTGGATTCGTTTTTGGGGTTTTGGTCTTGAAAGATTAAGCCCCTTAAGCACGGAGCGCTTTGCTGTACAGAGGAATAATGCTTATCTGTATCGGCTCAAACCCGACCTTACAGTTTGAGTTTCAAATCACGACATAGTCAAACAACAGCAAAGTCCGCAAAGCTGTCGCTCGACAGGTTAGTTATGATTAGGATAAAACAGCCAAATTCAGCACCTGAAAGGGACTCTTATCTCAACACATCTTTCCTTCTAGCTTTAATACTTGGCTTAGACTGCATTTCTAATACAAAGCAAAAAGCCATGATTGATGATTGAGTTAATTGCGTATTTAATTACACTCCTCCCTTAAATAAATATAGTCAAAACTAATCATTAGGATCACAGATGATTCGAACTAAGAAAGTAGGTGGTAAGCTTGCGGTCAAAGGAATAGACACTGGCAGAGCACTATTTGGAGTTGTTGCAATACCTGTTTTTTTTGTCTTGTATTTACTCACATTTGTTTTAATAGAGCAAAATCAGCTAGTTGGCGATAATATAGAATTTTCCTTGATAGTTGTTCTACTACTTATGGTTGTAGCTTTTTTTCTATCACTTCATAGCTACAGAAGGTCAGCAGGACTAATATTCCTTTTCAATAAGAGCAATGGAATTGTTGAAGTTTTTAGACATAAAGGATTAGTCTCTAAGTATTCACTAGGAAGAAATGTGAAATTAAAGCTTCAACGCGCACAGGGCATAGTGAGGAGAATTGATGGAGGGAGTGAAAGGCTACTTACGTACCACGCTGTATTAATTGGTAGCAAGGGTGAAGTATGGATCGGTGCTTCGGCTTTCACACAGAGAGGGCTATTAAAAAAAGTTAGAGTCATCTGTGACTATTTCGACGCCGAACATGAAGTATCAAAAGACATACTAAATAGTTATGAATCTAGTATAAAATATCAGCAACTACGTAATAAATAATGAATCTGCGCCACATTGTTTATGGCAATCGGGCCAAACGTGAAACAAGCTCGTAGGTCTGCCTTTGGCACTTTGCTGACAAAGTTTAGGCAGGGTATTTGTAGGCTCTAGTCGAAACCGCTATTTCATTGCGTGCCGACTTTTACAGCTTATCTATAGCATGGTCTCAATTCAGCTTAAGTAAGCGCTACTCTACTCTGACCCCGGCTTTTTTCTGGCACGAAAATATTCCGGTTCTTCACTTGAATCAATCAATTCTCGCCGGACCAAATCCAGAGCTAAGGCTGAAACTAGTTCCTGAAAAAACACCCTGCTACCCGGAAAGTAGAATTCACGTGCTTTGATATTGTTCTTTGCACCCCAAGCGACCCAAACAGTACCAACTGGCTTTTCTTCGGTACCGCCATTTGGACCAGCGATGCCTGATACCGACACTCCTATGTCTGCACCACTTAATTCGAGCACACCCGCCAGCATCTCTCTGACAACAGGCTCGCTCACAGCACCATACTTATCCAAAGAGTCTTGCGACACGCCAAGTACTCGATGTTTAATCTCATTGGAATAAGAGACAACACCCGCTTCAAACACTGCCGATGCGCCGCTAATCTCTGTCACTAAAGAAGCTATCTTGCCGCCCGTACAAGACTCGGCAAAGGTAAGCGTTTTACTTTCGGCATTAAGCTTATCTACGACAACGTGAGCAATAGAGCGTTGATCCTTAGTGACAATATGATCACCAAGCAATGCTTCTATCTTCTTGCCCCATTCACCTAAAGTAGCATGATGTTCTAGCCTATCAACCTTCAGTTTCAGTTCTATTAGAGGTAGAGAGGCTCGAAAGCCTATCTCAATGCAAGCAGGCAAATCCGGAAAGGTCTGAGCCAGCACCTGCTGAAGTTTTGATTCACCATAACCAAAAACGCGGTAGCGAAGGCGCTTCACCTCAATATCACTCGGTAAAGTAACCTTTAGACTCGGTAAGATCTCCTCACGCAGCATCAGCTCAAGTTCTTTCGGTACACCCGGAGTACAATAAATCTGACAATCATTATGAGGCGCCCAAAAACCCACTGCAGAACCGATACTATTTGCCAGCAAAGCAATCCCTTCGGGCAGCATCGCCTGCTTTTTGTTGGCATCACTTAAATGGTAGTTGCGTTGCTGACACCAAGAGCTCAGGTGTGCCAGAGCTTGCTCGTGCTGCTTGATTGGCTTGCCTAGAACTTTAGCCAGAGCTTCTGCCGTCATGTCATCTGTTGTCGGCCCTAAGCCACCGTTAACAATCAGAACATCAAAGTGCTGACTTAAGCGCTCTATTTCTGAAACCAATAGGTCTAGTTCATCAGGAACGGTCGCCTTGTAAGCCACCTGAATACCTTGATCAAGACAGTATTCAGCGATCATCGCCGAATTACTATCAACAATATCACCGGTCATCAACTCGGAACCTGTCAGCAGCAATGCAATCTTCATAGTTTAAGCCTTCAGCTCTTCTGCCAAGCTTACTGATCGATCTGCTGCGGCCTGCATTGCCTCATCGACAATTTCAAGCAAGCCCTTCTCTTCGAAAGTATGAATCGCTCGCTCTGTTGTTCCGCCGGGAGACATCACATTGCGCTTTAGCTGGGCTGGTGCCACATCACCACTAAGCACCATTTCAGCGGCACCCGCTACGGTTTGTGCTGCCAGCTTTCGAGCCGTATCTGCAGAGAGCCCTTGTTTTATCGCGGCTGCTTCCATCGCTTCGATCATCAAAAAGATATACGCTGGCCCTGAACCTGACAAGGCCGTCACTGAGTGAATCAAGCTTTCCTGATCTACCCATTCAACCAAGCCAATTGCCTGAAACAATTCATCTGACAAGTTCTTTTGTTCATCGCTTACATTCGCATTCGCGATCAAGCCGCTCGCACCCTTGAGTACCTGGGCTGGGGTATTCGGCATGCATCTCACCAATGCCTGCTCAGAGCCCAACCACTGTGCCAGCAGGTCCAAACCAATGCCTGCCGCAATAGAGATGATTAGAGGACGATGACTAAGGCTGCCTTTCAATGACTCACATACTGAATGCAGTACCTGAGGCTTTACACTGAGCACGACAATATCTGCAGTGCTAACAGCGCGAGCATTGTCCTCATCCACCTCGACCTCCCATGTGTTCTGCATCGCTTCCCGATGTTCAAGGTTTGGTGCAGTTGCTACAATATTGCTTGCGTTTAAACCTTTCTTTACTAGGCCACCAACAATGGCGTGTGCCATGTTACCTGCGCCAATAAAGCAGATCTTTTGTTCATTCAAGTTCATTGTTAGTTCACTTCCTGTTCAAAAATTCAAAAACTGTTTCCAAGCTCTAGCGTTCGCCAAACAAAGCGGTCCCAACTCTGACCATCGTTGAGCCACAGGCAATGGCCTGTTCCATATCACCAGACATTCCCATCGAGAGAGTATCGACACTCGAATAGCTTTCTTGCAGATCATTAAATGCCGACTTCATCTTCGTAAACGCGGTGCTCAAACTCTCTTCACTTTGATTTGCTTGAGGTATGCACATTAAGCCGCGTAGCTTCAAACGAGGCATATCTTCTAGTGCTCGACAAAGCTCAGGCAAATCACTCAACAATATGCCCGATTTAGTCTCTTCTTCATCAATATTCACCTGAATACAAATATTCAGTGGCGATAAAGTGTCCGGGCGCTGATCATTTAAACGCTGTGCTATTTTTATGCGATCAACACTATGCACCCAAGTAAAGCTTTCAGCAATCGGCCGCGTTTTATTCGACTGAATCGGGCCAATAAAGTGCCAGACGATATCTTCGGCATTGCCTTCTTTCGTCAATAAAGCCTTGACCGCTATCTGCTTTTCAAGCGCTTCATTAAGATAGTTCTCGCCAAATATTTTCTGCCCTTGCTTAAATAACTCAAAGACTGCTTCAGCAGGCTTCTTTTTCGACACCGCCAGGAGCTGCACGGAGTTTTCTGCTAGGCCGGCATCAATTGTGGCTTTTTGTATCCTTTTTCTTACGTTCTGGAGCTTGTCTGCTATGCTGAAGTTCATAATATAAGTTTGCGTGGCGTGTCTTAAAGTCGACATGCATTTGAGCAAAAACAACCTGTATTAACAAGCTTTATCCTTCTGGATCAGCTTTCTCATTTAAAAATCTAAGATACAAAGTTATAGGCTTTAGAGGACGACCATGGATATTACTGAACTGCTGGCATTCTCCGCCAAACAAGGCGCTTCCGATTTACATTTATCTGCCGGACTACCGCCAATGATCCGTGTTGACGGTGATGTTCGCCGTATCAACCTGCCAGCGATGGAGCACAAAGAAGTTCATTCACTGATTTATGACATAATGAATGACAAGCAACGAAAAGACTTTGAAGAATTCTTGGAGACTGACTTCTCGTTCGAAGTACCCGGTGTTGCTCGCTTCCGTGTAAACGCCTTTAACCAGAACCGTGGTGCTGGCGCAGTATTCCGTACTATTCCTTCGAAAGTACTCACCATGGAAGACCTGGGAATGAGCCAGGTTTTCAAAGATATTGCTGAAGTCCCACGCGGCTTGGTTCTGGTAACAGGGCCAACCGGTTCTGGTAAGTCAACCACATTGGCCGCCATGATCGACTATATCAATGACAACCGCTACGACCACATTCTAACGATTGAAGACCCGATCGAATTTGTTCATGAAAGTAAAAAGTGCTTAATGAACCAACGTGAAGTTCATCGGGACACCTTGGGCTTTAACGAAGCGCTACGTTCAGCGCTTCGTGAAGACCCCGATATTATTCTGGTTGGTGAGCTTCGTGACCTTGAAACCATCCGTTTGGCACTGACCGCAGCAGAAACGGGTCACTTGGTATTTGGCACCTTGCACACCACCTCAGCAGCTAAAACGATTGACCGTGTCGTCGACGTATTCCCTGCAGAAGAAAAAGCGATGGTTCGATCAATGCTTTCCGAGTCTTTACAGGCTGTTATTTCTCAGACCTTGTTGAAAAAGACCAATGGTGGCCGAGTTGCTGCACATGAAATTATGATCGGCTCCCCTGCAATTCGTAACCTGATTCGTGAGGATAAGGTCGCCCAGATGTACAGTGCTATCCAGACGGGCGCATCAATCGGTATGCAAACACTCGACCAGTGCTTGCAGAACCTACTAAGCAAGGGCTTTATCACTCGTGATACAGCAAGAGAAAAAGCCAAGATCCCTGAGAATTTCTAACTTAGGCCGCGTTATGAACAAAGATAAAATGATTCAGGATATGTAACATGGATTTTGAAAAACTCTTAAAAGTCATGGTCGAAAAAGGTGGCTCTGACTTATTTATTACTGTTGGTGTCGCACCGAGCATCAAAATCCACGGCAAGCTCGTCCCTGTTACCAAGCACGCACTCACGCCCGAACAATGTCGTGAGATTGTATTTGATGTCATGTCAGAGAAACAACGTGACGAGTTCACTGAGAAAAGCGAATGTAACTTTGCTATCAGTGCCCGTGGCATTGGCCGCTTTCGTGTAAGTGCCTTCATGCAAAGAAATTTGTGCGGTATGGTGCTGCGTCGAATCGAAACTAATATTCCACGCATTGAAGATTTGGGTCTACCTACAACCATCAATCAGTTAGCAATGACAAAACGTGGCCTGATTATTTTTGTCGGTGCAACGGGCACGGGTAAGTCAACTTCTCTCGCAGCAATGATCGGGCACCGAAATAGAAATAGTAAAGGTCATATTATTTCTATCGAAGACCCTATTGAATATATCCATCAACACCAGAACTGTATTGTCACCCAGCGTGAAGTCGGTATTGACACAGAAACCTTTGAAATTGCCCTTAAGAACACCTTGAGGCAGGCACCAGACGTTATCATGATTGGTGAGATTCGTAGTAAGGAGACGATGGATTACGCGGTCACCTTTGCCGAGACTGGACACCTATGCTTGGCAACACTACACGCTAATAACGCTAACCAAGCACTCGACCGGATCATTAACTTTTTCCCGCCTGAACAGCAAAACCAGATATGGATGGATTTATCCCTAAACCTAAAGGCAATTGTTGCCCAGCAATTGATTCCAACGCCCGATGGTAAAGGCCGCCGAGCCTGTATCGAAGTGCTACTCAACACGCCTTTATGTGCAGACCTCATCCGCAAAAAAGAAATTCATAAGTTGAAGGAAATAATGACCAAATCGCGAGATATTGGTATGCAGACCTTTGATCAGGCCCTGTACGACCTGTATTCAGCTGGAGATGTTACTTATGAAGATGCGCTCGCCTATGCAGATTCAGCGAACGATTTACGTTTGATGATAAAGCTGGGGGCAGACGCCTCATCGCCTAACCAACTATCAGCAACAACTGATCGTCTTAGTATTCAGGATGATGGAGACATTGGTTTTTAGAAGAGATCTATAGGTAATCTGGCCAGCATGCCTGGCCAGATTATAACTAAGTAATTACTTAGCCATTCCTTCTTTCTGCGCTAGCTCGTCTTTGCCCAAGCCATGCTTGTAAAAGTACAATGTTTCCTGTTTGTTAAGCGTTTTTGCATCGATATAGGCTTGAGGAGCACCCCACACCACTGAAACCGGCCATAATAGCAAGTTACCAATAAATGCGCCCCACTGCTCCAAGTAAACATTACCAAAACCAGGTAGAATATTCAGAGCAGCCGCTAAGCCTGGATTATTCTCTTCGATCGGCTCAAGACTAGCCAATTCAAGGCGACGCTCGATTTCCATATATTCGTGCTTTTCACTTGTTCTCATGCTTACACAGCCAGACAACAAGGTAACTACCAACAATGCTACTACAACATGCAATTTCATATCTTAATATCCCTAATTTACATTATATTTTTACGCTTATAAAAAGCAGGGACATTATAGTCTAATAGTATAGATATAAAACAGCGCTATTTACTGAGTTCTGAGTAAAGCCTCCATATCATTATCATTCAAAGGTCTTGAGACAAGATAGCCCTGAATATAATCACACCCATGCTGCGATAATAGTGACAACTGGGCCTGATTCTCGACACCTTCTGCAACCACACGAAGGTTCAAGCTCTGACCCAACACGATAATAGCCTTGACTATCGCGAGTTGTGCTTTGGAGTTTTCAAGCCCCTCAACAAATGAACGGTCAATTTTTAGCGTATCAGCCGGCAATTCTTTTAGGTAACTTAATGATGAATACCCGGTACCAAAGTCATCTATAGAAATTTTAAGCCCTAGTTCTTTTAATTCATGCAAGCAACTCAAACCGGCGCGAAAGTCTTCAATTATGACGCTTTCTGTTAGCTCTAATTCCAAACATGCTGGCGAGATACCGCTCGACTCCAACACACTCTTAATCATACCTTTCAAGTTTTGATCACGAATCTGCCTAGGTGACAAATTTACGGC
>NZ_LWFE01000192.1:0-1204 GCF_001635675.1 Oleiphilus sp. HI0061
CTGGTGTTACCAAATGTGAGTGCTGAGGTTTTTCGCTGGACTGACGCCAATGGGCAAGTTCATTTCAGTGATCACGCTCGAGCGCCTTCTGCTGCAAAAGAAGTCGAGATCGACACAAGCAAAATGAATATAACCAGTGAACTCAGCTCACCCGAGCAGCTTCAACGCCAGGCAGAAGATCTGGACGCATTACGCCAGCAAAAACTCGAACAATGGCAGAGTAAACGAAAGGATCAACCTACAAAGGACGATTGGTGTAATTGGGCACGATCTTATTTACAGACGATTGTAGGTCGTGTTGTTTTTCTCGATGACAATAATCAAGCTGTCAAAGTCTCTGAAAAAGAGCGTAAAGAACGGGCCCAGAAACTGGCAAAAGAGATAGAAAAACGATGCTAAAGATAAGCTTCGTTGCGCTGACGCTAGCATTGATCTTTGCGTTCTCGGCTCAAAACGTATACGCCCAAATATACAAATATCAAGGTAGTGATGGTAAGTGGCACTATAGCGATAAAAAACCTGCTTCCAAACAAACAAAAGTTGAGAGTATCAATTACCAAAGCAAAACTAAGAAAACACTTAAACCTCATCTCGTGCTTTCACACAGTGACAATGGAACTGACTTTATTGTTCACACCCCCTATTTTGCACCAATTCAAATATTCTTAAGTGTTGGCACGCATAAACTAAGCAAGCTTATTCCAGAAAATTCACAAGAAGCAGTATATCAAAGCCAAACCCGCATTTTTTCTGGCGAACATCGTTTCTTCTATGTGATCGGCTCCCCTGACAGTCGTCATACACAAAGCCACTACTTACCACCATTCAAAAACTTTAAACCAATGAAAGTCACGCAAAGCTTCAAGGGCCGCTTTAGCCACAATTCGCAACCAAGCCTATATGCAATCGATATTGGTATGACAGTAGGAACCCAGATTAGCGCAGCGCGCGGTGGAGTCGTTATTTCGACAAAAGATGACTATGCCTCAGCTGGCGTTTCAAGCCCTTTTTTTATTGATAAAGCGAATGTCGTAAGAGTTCTTCACGATGATGGAACTTATGCGGTGTATGCACATTTACTCTTGGGCAGTATACGAGTGAAAGCTGGGGATAAAGTTAAGGCAGGTCAAATCTTGGCGCTCTCAGGGAACACGGGTTACTCCACAGGCCCACACCTACATTTTGTTATACGTAAAAATGACAA
>NZ_LWFE01000193.1:0-978 GCF_001635675.1 Oleiphilus sp. HI0061
ATCGCCTTTACCTCTACTTTGAGTGACGTTTATTCGCTGGGAGTGGTGATGTATGAATTATTCACCAGTACCTTGCCACTACCCAATGCGCCTCCAATGGCTCAGATTGATGCCAATATAACTCCAGCCCTTGAAAACCTTATTCATCAGTGTCTTGCTGTTGACCCTGCTGAACGTCCTCAGTCTGTAGAGCAGGTCCGGACTCAGTTGCTTTTGGCGATGAAAGGTCAGCATATTGCTGAGGAACAAGTGAATCGGGCAGGAGAAGGCTTAGCCTCTATTCAGCAAAAATTTGGCTTACTTGATGTTATGCAGGAAGACAAATTTGGCGCGGTTTATTTGTATGAAGATAAGTCCTCTCACAAGCTTCTGGTAATTAAGAAGCGTACCTCTACTTTTACGGGGTATCGTGAGGCAAAAATGCTTCACAGTTTGAAGCATCCGAATCTGGTTAATATTCTAGGAACATCCAAGAACGATAGTGTATTCATTGTTGTTATGGAATATGTCTCGGGTGGCAGTCTGCAGGACCGCTTGATTGAACCTATGGGAATGCAGATGTTTTTGAATACGGCGGTTCAAATTTGTAGAGGTTTGGCGTTTGCGCATCAAAATAGGGTTTGCCATGGCAATTTGCGTCCTAGCAATGTTTTGTTGACTTCAGATTTCCAGGTTAAATTGACAGACTTTGGTTTGGATGAGCATTATCGTGTCAAAGAGCGAGATGGTAACTGGTATGGAGATGCTGATGATCGAAAGGACGAGTTATCTGATATTTTTTCGCTTGGCGCAATTTTTTATCATGCATTAACGGGGGTTCCTCCAGCATTTAAGGATGGCAACCTGGTTAAGACCCAGATATTCATTAAATTACCCGTTGATATTCAGCAAATAGTTGGTCGCATGCTGTCACGTCGCCGAGAACAGAGACCGCAAAGCGTTGAGTCTGTCTTGTCCGAGCTTTTGCCGCTTCAGGAG
>NZ_LWFE01000194.1:0-889 GCF_001635675.1 Oleiphilus sp. HI0061
TATCTATTTTGGGAACCACCGGAATAGTTAGGCCGTATTCTTGCGCCGCCTATATTGCATCTATCCATCAAGGTGTAGATGTAGCGGCTGCAAATGGTATCACGCACATTGCGGCTACCACAGGCAGCACCAGCGAAGAAGCGATTAAGACGCGATATGAACTCAACGATATGGGGTTGATTGAAATGGGTGATTTTGTGGGTGCGCTGCTAAAGCACTTGCGAAAAGTACCCACCTCAACATCGCCCATCAAAAAAGTCTCTATTTGTGGTGGGTTCGGAAAAATAAGCAAGCTGGCAAATGGCCACATGGATTTAAATAGCCGTTCTTCGTCCATTGATTTTGAGCAGCTTGCTCGAATCGCGAAAGCGCAGAAGGCAGACCAAAGCGTGCTCGATAAAATCCAAGAAGCGAATACAAGTATGCAGGTATTTCAGATTTGTCGCGATGCCGGGATACTGATTGGCGATGAATTATGTAAAGCAGCACTTAACGAAGCGCGTCGCGTATTGAGAACACTGCCTGATAATACAGTCACCTTGGAGGTGTATTCTGTTGATCGACAAGGCCAATTTATTGGTTTTGCCTCTGAGGAAAGCCCATGAAGATACCCTTGCTGGGCGGAACGGCAGATGCGCGAGTTTTTACGAAGCGCGCCTATGAAAAGGGTTTGTTTAATACTAACGATCATTCGCTTATTTATAGCGTGGCAGGCTTGGTTCGACAACCCGACGTACCCTGCGAAGTCATTTCCGGAGGCTTTACACAGTTCGGTGGTTTAAAGGCATATATTAGATCGGAAGGCATCGGTGCTGTGTTGGATATGACGCATCCATACGCAGCAAAAATGAGTTCAACGGCGATAGATGTATGTAACAGCTTGGCCTTG
>NZ_LWFE01000195.1:0-1053 GCF_001635675.1 Oleiphilus sp. HI0061
GCTAGGCGACAAAGCTGACTCATCTCAGCAGGAAGTACATTAGCTGTAACTGAAATATTGCCTTTGGCACCCGCCAAGATCAACTTATAAGCAGTTTCATCATCACCCGAATAGACCGGCATTTTGCCATTTAAGGACTTGATGAGTTCACTGCCACGAGCAATATCACCTGTGGCGTCTTTAATGCCGACAATATTAGGTACATCAGCTAAACGAAGAACCGTCTCGTTCTGCATATCAACAACTGTTCGACCCGGTACGTTGTAAAGAATCTGATCAATTTCTACTGCTTCAGCAATCGCTTTATGATGAAGGTATAGGCCTTCTTGAGTAGGCTTGTTGTAATATGGCGCCACCAGCAAGCATGCATCAGCACCAAGCTTCTTAGCTTCACGCGTGAGTTCAATAGCCTCTGAAGTAGAGTTTGCGCCTGTGCCAGCGATAACAGGAATTCTTCCAGCAATACGTTTAATTATATGATCGATAACGCTGCAATGCTCTGCAGGGTCGAGCGTTGCAGACTCACCAGTGGTACCAACAGCAACAATAGCATTAGTTCCTTTTTCGACATGGAAGTCCAGCAGGGAATCCAAACGTTCCCAATCAAGACTTCCGTCTTCAAACATGGGCGTTACCAGGGCAACAATGCTGCCTTCAATCATATTGATCTCCAAGAAAATATCTGCGCACTTTTTACTCAAAAACAGATACTGAAACGGTACAAAGTAAAAACAATCGCGTATGTTAATGCCGAGATGGTTTTTTCACAAGTAAACATGCCTTACTATATGGCAAAGAAACAAAAATATCGTCCAACAACCCACTCAACTAAGGCGAAATTATGGGCAATACAGATCACAAACCAAACTTTTTGGTTATTTCTTCTATTGGCACCGACAAGCCAGGTATCGTTAATGAGCTAGCAAAAGCCTGCTCGACCAACCAATGCAATATCATAGACAGTAGAATGACAGTGCTCGGGGGCGAATTCGCCGTGATAATGATGGTTTCCGGCGCTTGGGATGCTATAGCAAAACTTGAAGCGAGCCTACC
>NZ_LWFE01000196.1:0-883 GCF_001635675.1 Oleiphilus sp. HI0061
GACTTAGGCGTCACTAGGGCGATTACCGATGCTGTGTCTATTCCGGTTATAGCATCTGGCGGTGTGGGGAATTTACAGCACTTGGCAGATGGAGTTTTGGAAGGTGGCGCCGATGCTGTTCTGGCAGCAAGTATTTTTCATTTTGGAGAGTACAGCGTTCAAGAAGCCAAGGCACATATGGCCGATTGTGGTATTGAAATGCGCCTGTAGGTCTTAAGCGCGAGAAAGTTGTCTATTGTAGGCAGAGGGTTCAGGCGCACGATCAATTTCGTGCTAGCCCTCATGCGAGCCGTGGAAGGCGCTGCCTACAAAGCTTTTTAAATTCTATGCAACCTGATTAGATTCAGACTTGCTCTCAGGCTGGCAGTTGATCAGCATTAATGGTGCTTCGTTACCGTCTCTAAGAAAGCCTTCCACCACAAAGTCATCATTTTTACTTCTCATGATTCCATCTGCAGAGTCATCTCGACAAAATACTTTTTTGTTAAAGGTGACGATGTCGTTGATATTATCAAGACGTAAGGCTGTTACTTTGCCGCCAGTGCGCTCTACAAAAAGAATGATAGGACGGATGCTCGATAAGGCTCGCTCTTTGGTTAAATGGAACAGGTGGATCAATTCTGATAGCGTGGTTTGTCTTTCGGTGTTCAGAATCTTCATTGCTTCGTCGTGATCAGTCTGATTTAAGTTGAGTAAGGTTTCAGCTAAACCGTGTAACTTTTTATGGGGTTCATCAAAGCGCAGGAGGGCTTCTTTAAGCTCTTCAATATCTGTTTCGAACTGGTTGTACCACATGCCAAAAGCGCATTTGTTAGGGTCAAGCGCTTTAGTAAAGGGCGTGTTGTTTTTAAGTGATGACTCTAGTGCATCAAGCCAATCTCTA
>NZ_LWFE01000197.1:0-860 GCF_001635675.1 Oleiphilus sp. HI0061
ATATGACTCTGTGACGTGTCCTTTTAGATGTGCAAGTGACACTCCAATTCCATTCCATGCAGAAGCGGAGTCCCTACAGTTCGGATTACTTTCCAGCCACTGCTTAGCTTTTTCACCAGCTTCATAGGCTGCCCCATACTCATCTCTTAACGCCAATAGCATGCCATAGGTAGTTAAGGTCACCAGTGTTGCATCAGTTCGACCATGCAGTGTTGCAGATATCAAACTAGCCTGAATACAAACAGAAGCGAATTCTATGCGTTGCATCAAAAAGCCAGCTAAACCGAAATTAACCAAAACATAATTAGTTAAGTGATGCGACCGATCTTTACATTCTGGCCAGTTTTCAAAATCCTTAATCGGACGCTTAGCCAGCGCATCCCTTAGTTGCGATGCTTGCTCTAACATGATGGCTTTGAGAGAACTTAGGTCATCAGGAATATCAATACCCAATATTGACAAAGCCTGCCGCCCCATTTCTAGCCCAAGTGCGTAGTCTGAGCGGCCTATGGCTTGCACAAGCAGGTAGGCAAGCAACTCCACCTTGTCTAAAGGATCAATAGCATTATCGACCAGCTGGGAGTAAAGTTGCTTAGATGCTTCAAGGTCTCCGTTTAAGTATGCAGCTTCCGCTTTGATTTTATAGAGCTTGAAGCACTTATCATAACTCTCAGCCCATGCATTATCGCCCAATAAAATTAATGCCAAGCTTGAGTATTGATCAGCAGCAAGCCACACA
This sequence comes from Oleiphilus sp. HI0061, assembly GCF_001635675.1. NCBI lineage: Bacteria > Pseudomonadati > Pseudomonadota > Gammaproteobacteria > Oceanospirillales > Oleiphilaceae > Oleiphilus > Oleiphilus sp. HI0061. Next base: position 740 of record NZ_LWFE01000197.1, read on the forward strand.
CTTGATAGCTTGGCTTTCTCAGCAGGCAAAACATTAAGCTCGATCAGGTTTTCAATTTCCAACTGATCGGAAATAAGCGAGATGCCATGATTAAGCTGCTCCACAAGCTCAAACACCCGTT
>NZ_LWFE01000198.1:0-956 GCF_001635675.1 Oleiphilus sp. HI0061
AGAAGATAAACCGCTGGTTGAAGTGATTGGTGAGAAGGCTTGTGCTCAGCTATCTCCCTACTTGGCAAGAGTGCTTAGCGGGGAAGAAGTTCGATTAGATAAAGACATTGAGCTAGACCTTAGAACCGGCATGATCTACAGACAAGCAACCTACCTTCCGCAAATTAGAGAAGGTAATGTTGTTGGCTTTTTCGTCTTTATGAATGACCTGACGGAAAACAACAAAGCAATTAATACACTTCGTCGTTTGCACCTCATTACTGCCGACAGTGAATTATCAGTTGAAGAAAAAATCCAGCGAGTTTTGGCCTTGGGAAAGCAGACTTTCGAGTTACCTTTGGCTTTGGTCAGTCATATTCATAATCAGCGATATGTCGTTAAGTATTCCGACACTCCGAATGGTGAAGTAAAACCTGGTGATGAATTTGAACTGGGCATTACTTACTGTATCCACACCCTTAATGCCAATGGACCAACAGGCTTTGATCATGTAGAGAAAAGCTGCATTAATACGCATCCTTGCTACGAGGCTTTTGGCCTGGAAAGTTATATTGGTGTGCCGCTAATCGTGTCAGGTGAACGCTTTGGTACGCTAAACTTTTCTGGTCCTGAAGCACATGCCAGACCCTTTAGTGATGACGAATTTGAACTCATTCGTTTATTTGCCCAATGGATAGGTAATGAACTGAGCAAACAGCTTGTTGCAGAAGATTTAGCACGTCAGAAGACTTTACTGGAGTCGATGAGTCAGCAGGCCAGAATTGGTGCATGGGAGTGGGACATGCTGGAAGACCGGCTTTACTGGTCACTCATGACAAAAGAAATTCACGAAGTACCCGAAGGCTTTGAACCTGATGTCTCTACAGCGATCAATTTTTATAAAGAAGGTAGAAGTAGAGAGCTAATTACCGCCGCGGTGAACAAAGGTATTGAAGAAGGCATTGCTTGGCAAGAAG
>NZ_LWFE01000199.1:0-786 GCF_001635675.1 Oleiphilus sp. HI0061
TGTCTCGACTTTCTAGCCCCAAGTCTTTATAGTTCGCGCCCCTTTGTGCTTAAGCTTCTGTCACTCTTTGCTAAAACCGATTGAAAGACATTCAAGCTGAGCCTCTCACCTTCAAATACCTAGGACGCTCTCTTGATTTCTACCGCTAATATCACCATGCAGTTTGGTGCTGAACCTTTGTTCGAGAACATTTCAGCTAAATTTGGTAACGGTAATCGCTATGGTTTAATCGGGGCTAATGGTTGCGGTAAATCAACCTTTATGAAAATCCTGAGTGGTGAGTTAACACCAACGTCCGGTAACGTTTCTATAACACCAGGTGAAAAGGTCGGTGTACTAAGCCAGGATCAGTTTGCCTTCGAAGAGTACAGCGTTGTCGATGCAGTGATCATGGGTGATGTTGAGCTGTGGAAAGTGAAACAAGAGCGTGATCGTATCTACAGCCTACCTGAAATGTCTGAAGAAGATGGCATGAAGGTCGCTGAATTGGAAACGCAATTTGCGGAGATGGACGGCTACAGTGCGGAGAGTCGAGCCGGGGAAATATTACTATCAGCGGGTATTGCTGAAGAATTCCACTTTGGTTTGATGGCACAAGTTGCACCAGGTTGGAAGTTAAGAGTGTTATTAGCTCAGGCTTTGTTCGCGAACCCTGATATTTTGCTTTTGGACGAACCGACCAACAACCTGGACATTCATACCATTGAGTGGCTCGGTACGGTTTTGAATGAGCGAAAATGTACGATGATTATCATCTCGCACGATCGCCATTTCTTGAATTCTGTG
>NZ_LWFE01000200.1:0-894 GCF_001635675.1 Oleiphilus sp. HI0061
CTTGCAGCATCGTGTCGTAATGCCTGAATCCGGGCTGATCAAAGTCATCCTGCATACTGAGATGCATGGCTTGCGAGGCGCTACACTCTATCATCACTGGTATCGTGAGGGGGTAAGGCAGGCAAAGGTGAGGATCCCGGTAAATGTTGCTAAACAGAAGTCCTACTCAAGTAAGTTTATTGATAAACATATGCTGGGTGCTTGGCAGGTGAAAGTGTTGGACGCTTCAGGTGAACTTTATATTCTTGCAGACTTTGAGGTTGTTAGCGCAAACTGATGGATATCTTGTTCGGCCTAAAAAAGCTGCTAGGTATGTCGTTAATGTCGGTACCGCTTATCTTGATCGGTTTACTGTTAGCAGGTTTTTTCTATCGAAAGCGTTATGTAAAGCTAGGCAGAATACTCAGTTTATTCAGTATTACTGCTTTATTTATTTTGAGCCTTTCACCGGTGACGGATGCTTTGATCAGGCCTCTTGAGTCACAGTATCCCGCCTACCAAGGCCAGCCCGTAGATTTTGTTTTAGTGTTAGGTGGCGGGCATTCAACAGCGAATGAGCGACCTTTAAGCAGTCTATTGAGCGGAACCTCATTAAGTCGGTTGACTGAAGGCTTGATGATTTACAGAGCAAATCCCGGGTCAAAGTTATTACTTTCTGGCTATCATGGGGATGATATTGAATCTCATGCTAAAGCGGCATCACGAGTGGCGATAGCCCTTGGAGTACCCGAGAGCGATATTTATTTGGCTGAAGAGGTAAAGGATACGGCAGAAGAGGCCAGGCATTGGGTTAAATTTATAAACGGTGCCAAATTTGCGTTAGTGACGTCAGCAATGCATATGCCCCGTTCTGTCTATTTGTTTAAGAAAGAAATCACTTTGCAGCAAGGCGAG
>NZ_LWFE01000201.1:0-505 GCF_001635675.1 Oleiphilus sp. HI0061
GGTCATATTGTATTTTCTGGGGTGGGCAACGACAGCACTCCCCTTTGCGTTAACAATACTATTTACCATGTCTTTTAGCTCTGGCCATAAACTTTTTACATCGCCAACCTTCCCCGCACCCAGATACTTTTTAAAGGCTTCGTTATGATCGCTAACATAAGCTAGGTCAATCATCGCCTGTGCAAAATGAGGTCGGCCAGGGATCCCTGACTGAGTCAAAGCCCGAGCAGCATCTAACAGGCCTGGAAAGCCTTTTTTTTCTAGTTTTTCTGCAATTAGCTCTGCGCGTTGATGACGTGACTGTAACTGCTTTGCTTCAATTTCCTGCATCAAGCCCGAATTCAAGTCATAGTTGTAGGCAAGAACGTGGATGGTAAAGTTTCCCCAAACACATGAAAGCTCGATTCCGGGCACCATTGAAATCCCTTCAACATTTGCTGCGTCAAAAGCTTCTTGCTGACCGGCGACGGTATCGTGGTCAGTTAGAGACAAGAGTTTCACACCA
>NZ_LWFE01000202.1:0-6974 GCF_001635675.1 Oleiphilus sp. HI0061
CATGCTTTATTTGGTTTTTAACGTTTTCATGACAAGATGGTTTTATTAAATCTTGCAACAAAACCTTCGTCAGCTCGTCTGTAGCTTCTCCGTTATTGTCGAACTGACCAATTTTTCCTATCAACAATCTATTCCAGTCATAGCACCAGTTCTTATAATTCGACTCAAACTCGATGTCAGGATGAAGGTGCCAATTGTCTCGAATATCCAATAAATACAATAACGTTGACCCAATGGTCACTCTGAAGCTAGAGAAAATTCTGCTTGGGCTCTCGAGCTTTAAATAGTTTGTGCTTCCTAAGTGATGTTGCAGCCAAGATATACTGAACCAATCACTCAGGGTTGAGCTTTCTTTTTTATTGGTTTTTACGGGAATTGAAAGAGTCAGTAGTTGTTCAATATATTTTCTGTCTTGTGGCGAAATCAAAGGTGCATCTAACCCGCTTTTTAAAACTACTTTTAGAATACCTATAGGGGAAGTCTTAACTCCCCTCTGATTCATTTTGAATGACTCATAGTCTTTTAGGCAGCGATACTTGTTTTTCGAGCAAGAGTGATATTTGTATTCGTTAATCCAATCGAAAAACTGCCCAACTGACGATGAGTATTGCTCTTGGGTTCGTTTTTCTAGATTAGTTATATCACTAGAATAAATGCCATATCCGAAAGCTAACAACAACACATCATGTATTTGGTTTGATTCGTTCAATCCAAAACTTCGAACCTTTCCCTTCGCCGTTTTGTAGAATACCCGCTTCGGTTTGCCATTTAGTCTTATTGGTTGATCCAGCAGTAGTGGGTCAAATGCCTTTGGGCTGCTTGGAGTTTGATAATCTTCTTGTCGAAGAAGTGTTGTTTCTGGGCCATTCGAAATCATGCTGCCATCTCTATATCTTGCATTTGTAGCCTCATTCGAATGTAGCGTGTTGTCACGCTGGGTGCGTTTCCATCGAGGCCGAAGGAGTGCCCCAAACGCTGCGCTACAACTATTAGTGCGGCAGATTCAGATCTTGTTTCTCTACCTTCACTATTATGCAACTCTCTATGGTAAAGCTCGGTAGCAAAAGTATGTCTGAGATCATGAAAGCTCAACATCGGGTTTAAGCCGGCTTCCTTGGCTCGAATTTTGAAGATTCTTGAGCCATGTGACGCACTAATCCCTGTACCGTTGTATCTTTGGTCTCTTCGAACAAAGAAGCTTTGCTCTTCTTTCTTATTGGAGTTTGTTAAGAATTTTCGTTCAGTTTCATCATATCTCTTCATGTCGTACAGAAGGTGACGATCGAAGTAAATCCACCTAGATTTTTGGCCTTTTGTATATTTTCCTTTCAACCAGTACTCGAACATGTTGATGTGATCAAAGTCGTTCTTGTCTAGTTTGCTAAACAAGTCTCTAAGGTTGTTTTCTCCGGTCACCGTCAATCCGGTAAGTTCGGAAGTCCTTAAGCCAACTTCATATCCCAACCTGATAATGAGTTTTTCTCCTTGGGTTTTGCATGATTTCAGAAGTTCAAGACGTGCGTGCTTTGAAATATATTGGATGTAATGTTGCTTATTGTTCTTAATAGCCATTTCCTTTCTTGTCTTGCGATATATACGCAACTCTAGACTTGGACTAATCGCCATATATTCAAGCCAATTGAAATATGAGGAAAGCGCAGCATGGTGAGTTTGCAACGAACTTAAGGAGTCGAGCTTATCCACCAGTACTGAATTGATATAGTTGTTTACTAGCTTTTCAGTGCAAGACGAGGTTGCATGGGCACCTAATTCTCGATTAGTTTTCGAGCTGTCTTCTAAATATGTGAGGAAATTCGATAGGGCATAGATATAAGATCTTATCGTTGCGTCTTCTGCATCGGTTGATTCCAGCTTATAGAGCCTAGTGCGAGACTGCCTGTCTGATTGTTGAATCGATTTAAAAACAGTCCCGTATCGAGATAAGAAACAAGAGTACGCTAAAGGTAATATTGGTGGGGATCCATTCCCATCACGAATAACCCATAGCAAATCGAAGTGCATTCTGTTGTATTCAAAGTTTTTTAGGCAATGCACATGTGTAGGCATACTGTAGGTTCGCTTAATTTAATATTTAAACGATACTATAATCCTACTGACCTACAAAAATGAAAGATTAAATGTATATAAGGAAAAGAAATCTTTGAGGGCACCACTCATGTAGCCTAGATTCTCGGTAGTGCCGAGTATAATGGCGTCTGCACTTAGTACATCTTCTGCTTGTGTTTCAAAAGGAGTTTTCGACTTGAATTCAACTTGCTCAAGAGCTTGGCTGATGACACCCTGGCACAGAGCTTGTTGTAGGGCTTGTGTATTTTCAGACGGGCTGTGGGCGACCAAAAGGAGTTTTTTCATTTCGCTTTGCTTGAGATACAAAGCTTAGGGTAGGAGTGGATTACTCATACCCTAGCCCTGTCTATTGGGTTATGGGTATGCATTCTCTACTGCAGACATTGCAGCGTCGACATCGCAGCTATGTCCAAGTTCGTTAAGCACCGCGCCTAAAGAGCTAACGCAGTAATCAACGTTTTTACGATTACAGCCATTGCCCATTAAGCCGATTCGCCATGCTTTGCCAGCAAACTTACCTAGCCCTGCACCAAGTTCCAAGTCGTACTGGTTAAGTAGTGTTGATCTAACAGTCGCATCATCAATACCTTCTGGAATCTTCACTGCATTAAGTTGAGATAGGCGAATATCTTTAGGCACTAGCATTTCAATGCCGAGCGCTTCTAGACCAGCAACCAGTGCCTTATGGTGCAGCTCATGACGTTCCCAAGCGCTTTCCAAACCTTCTTCTTTAAGAATTAATAGCGATTCGTGTAGTGCATACAAACTGTTAACTGGCGCAGTATGGTGATAAGTACGCTTAGCACCTTCACCCCAATAGTCCATGACCAGGTTTAGATCGAGGAACCAGCTGTAGTTCTTAGAGCTTTTGGCTTTGATCTTTTCAATTGCTTTAGTGCTAAAACTGACCGGAGAGAGACCTGGGATACAAGATAAGCACTTTTGAGTGCCTGAATAAATTGCGTCTATGCCCCAGTCATCAACTTGAACATCAGAACCGCCTAAAGAGGTGACGGCATCAACGATTGAAAGACAGTTATGTTGTTGAGCTATTGCACATAAGGCTTTTGCATCAGAGCGAACACCGGTAGAGGTTTCAGCGTGAACAAAAGCGATCATTGAAATATCAGGATTTTCTGAAAGCTTCTGGTCTACTACTTCTGGCTCAACAGCTTCGCCCCACTCAAATTCGATGGCTTCAACCTGAGCACCTGCGCGAGTCGCGACTTCTTTCATGCGCATGCCAAATACGCCGTTAATGCAGACAAGAATTTTGTCACCCGGCTCAACCATATTCATAAAGCAGGTTTCCATACCAGATGAACCTGGTGCAGATACCGGAATCGTAAGTTCGTTTTTGGTTTGGAAAACGTACTGAAGAAGAGATTTTATCTCATTCATTAGCGATACAAAGCTAGGGTCCATATGACCGATGGTTTGCTGAGATAGTGCTTTAAGTACTCTTTCGGAAACATCTGACGGGCCAGGGCCCATTAAGATGCGGTTTGGAGCGTGAAATGATTGCATAGTTCGGGTGCTGCCTGTGTTACTGGTTAGTTCTGTATTATTTTATTAAAAATATGAAGATGCCAGTATAGACGCGAGAGTATGACAGGGCGATGTTTATGCAGCTAAAAAAGAAAAAATGTACAAACAATCACATTATCTGTGACTGGATGTACATTTTTTGCAGTGCTGTTTAGGTCAATAGAGCGGAAATTAGACTAGCGAGCGCGCTTCAAGCTGTTCTTGGTGAAGTCACTATCACTTAGCCCGGTAGAAAACTGAAAATTGCTCCAGATTAAGTCAGTGCTTTTACCTGTCTGGTGATTCTGCATCTTCATCACATTCGGGCGCCAGTATTGGTCAAGATATTGATTGTAATCACTAGAGTTGAGGGTCTTTAGTAGCGCTTTTTTACGGTCATAAAATTCAATTTTATGGACGCGGTATTCACTCTGGTCGATCCAGGCAATTTGGCTTGTGTAGCCAGAGTTTTTATCTGTTGGGAAGCGTTTAACAACAAAGCAGGTTTCTGTGCCACACGCTTCGTCTTTTAAGTACTCATAGCTATACTTTTCAACTTCTTGTGAGCTTAAGTCTTCGAAGGCAAACTCACTTCCCATGAATGGGCCAGACTTGTTTTTAGACGCGATTCGCTTAACACGCTTTAGTGCTGGTAGGAATAACCACTGATCATCCGCATCAACTTTGTGCGAGAACGTCAGTAAAGCAGTACCACGAACAGTTTTAGGCTCATCAAATATGGTTAAGCCTTTGTCACCATCATTTTCGACTTCGAGGGATTTTACGCGCAAAACACGAACACTTTCTTCACCACGTTTGTTGCGTAAGGTCATCGTCATGTCAGCAGTAGAGTCCTTCCAACCAGTGTTTCGCTTATCAGATTCAATGGCGATAGCTAAACCTTTTTCTTGAGGTGTTTCTGCAAAGGTGTTGCCTGAGAGGCTCAAGGCAGTAAAGCAGGATAATATCGCGATGGATTTCTTTACACCGCGAGCAGAAAGGTTAGATAGCATGGATATTGTCCTCGGTCTTGTTATCTTGTTAGTTGGCACTGCAGCAGCATCATTGAGAAACTATATGATGATGCTAGAAGCTAGCGCCTATTAGATACGAAAATGTCGATTAGTTAAACTGAAATCCCTTACTTCGTTTGGAACGGTACTTTCCATGAGTAGAAAGTAGCACTATCAGTTTGTTGAGTTACCTTTTTAGGTGACTTAGCCATTTAAGGGTGCTCTTTGATCTAGGATACCTTGATCATCGATTGTTAAATCTTGCTTAGCTTTTTTACGTTTACTTCCAACCAAAAACAGTAAAAGCGGTGGAAGGAAGAAAAAATCAACAAGTAAAGCGACAACGATGGTTACGGCCGTCATCAGTCCCATATCGGAGTTCATAGAGAAGTCGGATATAGCTAATACAGCAAAGTTCGCAAATAGAATAAATGTGGTGACCAACAGCGCAACGCCAACTGTACTAAAGGCATAGCGAATCGCATCCTCGGTAGATAGCTGATTCTCTCGCTTGGCACGTAAAAATTTACTTAAAAAGTGAACGGTGTAGTCGACGACGATCCCCAAGGTCATTCCGAATACAACAGATAGTCCAATACCGATTTGTGCAACGGTCATTCCCCAAACACCAAAAGCAACTAAGGCCGGAAGGAGATTGGGAAGTAGGCTAACAAAGCCGTAATATGCAGAGCGTAAACTGAAAGCCAACACAACAGAGATAATGATTAAAGCGATAAATGTACCTTGTAGCATGGAGCGAATGTTATTCTGACCAATATGAGCGAACATGATATCGCTACTTATCCCGTGGGAAAATTTAAGGCTAGGAATATTTTCGGAAAACCAGCTCTGAGCACGTTCTTCCAAAGCGAGAAGCTCCGAAGTAGATGTTTTCGCTAGATAGCCTGTTAAACGAGTCTTGGCTTTGTTGATGTCCACTTGATTGTTCAAGTCGAGTCCGTAAGGGAGTGACATTTCATAAAGTAATAAATACTGTGAGGCGAGCTCTGCATTATCAGGGAGTTTATATGCGCTAGGGTCATCACCATGCATATTTTTGTTCAGACGCTTCATGACATCAGTAAAGGTCGAGACGTGTTGAACTTCTGGTTGAAGCTTTAACCAGTTTGCTGCCTTTTCAAGGTTTGCCAAATACTCAGGCTCGTTGATTCCACCTTCTTCCTCGGCTTCAACAATAAAGGATATGTAGCCTAAGCCGGTGAGCCTTTCTCTGGTAAAATCAGCTGCCTGTCTTTGTCTCATTGGCTCGTCAAAATACTCGACCCATACGTCATTCAATTCGTTTTGAGGTAAGAAAGAAATGCTGCCAGCCATAATAACCATTGTGCCAATGAGTAGACGTTTAGAGTGTTTGATGACCCAGTTTGATAGCGTAACTGTCCAGCCGCCTTCTTTATGCTCGCGTGATTGAACTCGGAATGGCAGAAGCATAATGAGTGCAGGCAGTAGCAATACAGAGAATCCCCATGCACCAATTACGCCTAAGGCGACAATATTTCCTAAGTCCCGGAAGGGAGGGGAGTCGCTAAAGTTCAGAGACAAGAAACCAATTACGGTTGTGACACTGGTTAAAAAAACGGGTTGCTGATTGATACGTAAGCTTTCGATAACAGCCTGAGCCTTGGTTTTCCCTGACTGCATTTGCTGGAAGAAAGATGCCAGGATATGAATCGAATCGGCGATTGCTAGTGTCAGAATCATTGTTGGTGCATTGGCGGATGCGGTGGTGATATCCATACCCAGCCACGCAGAGATACCAAGCGCGAATAGGATTGAAGTAATAATGACAACTATGATGGAAAAGCTACCTGAGAAGACCGTAATGATGCTCCGGCTTGCAGCAAACATGTAGATCGCAATGCAGGTGATGGCGATCAAAAATGCTAAGGGGACGATATGCGATAAGTCATACATCGCCGCATCTTTGAAGGCATTGTCAAAGATGATTTGTCCGGTCACATATACAGTCAGGTCGGGATACTTTTGATTTAAATGAGCTTGAATCTCGTAGGCTGCAGCGGCTACTTCGGGTGTTTCTTTACTAGGATCCAGCCCAGGCATTTCCATAGAAACGTTGACGCCGGTAACATCGGCGTTAGCGGCGATGAGGCGCCCGGCAATTGAGGGCTCATTGAGTGCGACACTCTTTGCGTACGCAATTTCACTGCTCGATAAATTGCTTGCATCTGTAACCAGGTTGTCTACCAAAAGGTCATCGTCTTCTGCAATAGTGTGTTGGTAATTGGTAATAGAGTCCACGCGTATTGAGTAGGGAAGTTGCCAAGACATTTCGGTAAGCTCTTCAATGATGCTTAAAGTCTCTCG
>NZ_LWFE01000203.1:0-1343 GCF_001635675.1 Oleiphilus sp. HI0061
CCGCATTCTGAGCTTAATGGGTTAGATGACGGGCGCCCGTCAGAGATTTTGAAAGCACATATTATCCAAGGCAATCTGAGCCTTTTTAATAGCGCTAAATGTGAGTGGCTTTTTAAAGTTGTGCATACTGTTCCTTTGATCAGCCTTATTGAAAGTCAAAAGCAATCAGGCGAGACTGATAAAGAGCTTAAAGTCGGCACCTCTTATCTGGAACAAAGTCAAAAAATATTTAAGAGTGTCTTGGGTAAGTATATCTTGCTGCATTGTTGTATTGGGGAGGCGAGCTGTGATCTGCTTTATTCAATCGTGGGCAACGTATATTCAGCGCACTTTTTGTCGTTAGTAATGCCTCTAGGCTTCGATGCCAAAGCTGGTAGCTATGTGTTAAACAAAAAAGAAGTTGAGGTTCTTAATTGTGCCATAGATTCTGCGCAAGAAATCAAAGAATCTAGTTTGGTGGGCATAGGAGATCACGAGGTGTACGGGGTTGAATCTTTTTAATTTTCACATAACAAGTTGCTCAATTTGACGCCTGGCGGCGCAAATTAGCAAAGCGTTAAATGCCGGTAATCAGCATATCTATGGCATCGATGATTTCATAGCGATATTGTTCAAGTGAGTCTACTTCTGATTTTAGTAGTGACTTAGGTACAGTGGTCATCTGATTCGTCACAAGAACAAATTCTTCGCTGTCGATATTGATGGTAGGGCATAGCTTTTGGGCTGCTTTTTCGTTTACTTTTTTTGAAGGGGTTAGCGGTATAACCAGTCTAGAGTTTAAATCACTTAACAAGTTGTTCTGAACATCTACAAAATATGGGTAGGTTTTTTTGCTGCTTTTATCTTTATTCAGGTACAGCGTAAATTGGCTCATTAAAAACTCCTAAACGAGTCAGAGAATAAACCGTTTTCATCACTTAGCTTATTAAGTTCATCAATTGCATCTTTGTTTTCTTGAAGCCATTGCTCGCGCTGCGCGTTTTTCACTTGCACAATTAGAGCTTGTTCAAGTGTGGCAGATAAATTTATTTTCAAGCTTTTAGCTTGATTTAAAAGGTCGCTATTTACTGTTAAGTTGGTAGCTTTTTTAGGTGCTTGTTGGTCAAAAAATGTCTGCATGTTATTTGCTCCATATGCGCATATAATATGTGCATCTATGCTATTCCATAAAAAAGCATTTAACAAGCGCCTCCAACGGACAAATTTTACTGTCACCATTTTTGCGCTGCGCTGCAAAACTGCCGCCAGCAAAATTTGCTCGTTGAGGCGAGCGTTATGTGTATTAATGAATGGAATTCTTGCAATGAGCAAAGTAAAAATATTGGAGTATCCTAAGAAAGGAG
>NZ_LWFE01000204.1:0-881 GCF_001635675.1 Oleiphilus sp. HI0061
AGCGAGAAGCATCTGAAACACTTTCCAACACATCTTCAGTAGAAATTTCGACACTGCTGTCAGGGTGAAGAAGCTTAAGCTTCTCAAGCTCCTGTTGTGCAGCGAGTAAGTTGCCTTCTAATCTATCAGACAAAAGTGAAACGGCGTCACGAGCTAAGTTCAAGCCCATTTTATTGGCTCGTTGAGCTATCCAACGCGGCATCTCGTGTAGATTGATTGGCCATATTTGAATGATGGCACCAGTCTGATCAAGTCGGCTACACCACTTGCTTTTAAGTGTGGAAGCATCGAGTTTATCGGCGCAGATCAGTAAAATCTTATCTTCTGGCAAATTATCGCAATATTGTTGAAAGGCTTTTGCACCGGGGGTACCGGGTTTAGATTTTCCAAGTCGAAGTTCAGTTAGTGTCTTTTCTGCAAATAAAGACAGAGTGTTAGCTTCTTCGTTTAAGCTGGTCCAATCGAACTTGCGGTCAACTTCCAGAATCTTTCGCTCATCAAAGCCTTGTTTTTTGCAGTTCAGACGAATGCTGTCCAAAGCTTCTTGAACCAATAGTGGCTCGTCACCGGTTACCAAATAAAGCGGTAAGAGCTTTTTTTTCAGCTCATTCTCAAGTTGCTCAGCTTTGATGCGCATACTTACTCAGAGCCCTCGTTACTGCCGGAATCGCTGGTAGTTAGCGTTTGTTTATTTACGACATCTATCTGGCGGAATATTTCTGAAGCAATGCGCTGGCTAAGTTCAGACTGTAGCTCACTGCGCTCGCGCTCTTTTGATAATAGTGCAGAGGACTGGTGGCGATAGCTATTACGAACGACGATTTCCTGTTCAGCGAGTACTTCTTCGCTCTCTTGAAGAACTAATTGATAACTTACTTTAG
>NZ_LWFE01000205.1:0-1236 GCF_001635675.1 Oleiphilus sp. HI0061
CGGATAAAAACAAATACAAGCAAACAATAATAGGAATAAAGGTAGAGACAACCTGAATGCCCCCTCCAATACCATCTGCCAAAAACACCTTGCTCCATTCAGGCAAGCCAAGCAGCCCCATCAGATGCGCAGTGCCATCAACAAAAATTGCACCCAAGCCCATATCGAAGAGGTCAATAAAGGCACCGCCAACGTTGATCGTAAAGGTAAACATCGCATACATAACCAGTAAGAATATACCGATTCCCAAGCGCTTCCCGAGTACAATATGGTCTATCTTATCAGATAGATTCTTGCCCACGACACCAGCTTCCTTTATTACCTCTTGCGATAAGCAATGTGCATGATTAAAGCGCCCATCAGCAATATGTATGTCGACGTCTTCCCCGGTTCTTTCTTCAATCTTGCTCTGCCAATGGGAAACCCTTGATAGCAGCTCTTTTTGACCAGCCGATTCAATTGCGCCCAATACAGCGCTATCATTTTCCAAAAGCTTAGTCGCGACCCAGCGTTGTTCGTTTGCTTTAACAGTAGCTGGTAGATAGCCGGAAACGGATAGGATTGCCTGCTCAACCAAGTCTTCATGTACCAGCTCGATTGAGTTCTGCTCGCTGGAACTTAACTCGTACTTGATCGCGCTAGCCAAACCTTTCAAGCCTTCCCCTGTCACAGCGACGATAGGCACCACCGGGCAACATAAGGCTTCGCTTAAGCGTTCAACATCGAGACTAATGCCACGCTTGCGGGCAACGTCCATCATATTCAGCGCCACGACCACTGGAACGCCCATTTCTCGTAATTGCACAGTGAAATAGAGGTTACGCTCAAGATTCGAGGCATCAACCACATTAACGATCAGGTCAGCGTCGGCAGAGAGAAGATAGTCCCGGGTAACTTTTTCATCCAGAGACGATGCATCCAGCGAGTAAATACCTGGCAAGTCGACAACGTTTGCCTCGTCTCCTAGCAACTTTGTTCGCCCTGCTTTGCGCTCAACCGTTACGCCAGGCCAATTACCTGTGGTTTGTCTAATTCCTGTAAATTGATTAAAAAGGGCTGACTTACCACAATTAGGGTTGCCACCCAGAGCGATGGTTAACATAGGCTTAGGACTCGGAAGCTGCTAGCAAGGAGAAACTTTAAGATGACGGGCAATACTATCGCCCAAGGCGATTCTCGTTCCACGATTTGCGAGAACCAAACCGTGTCGGCGACGTTGGAGCAAGCAGACCTCAC
>NZ_LWFE01000206.1:0-1390 GCF_001635675.1 Oleiphilus sp. HI0061
CGACATGCTCTGCGCATTAAACTCATTAACTCAGCCATCATACTGTACTGGAGGTCACTGGAAATAAGGTAATCAAGATCCTCTATTTGCCCCCAAATATTTTCAAGGTCAAATACATCACGCGCGATAATATAAGCCAAAGCAACTGAAGAGGAGCTTGCACCTGTTGATTGCTTTAACCGCTCAACGAATGTAATCCCCATATGATTGACCATATCGTTAGCAACCTGCGTTGATATGATCTCTCTTCTTAAGCGATGATCATGAAGTTGAGCACCGTATTTCTTGACTATCTGTTGTGGGAAGGCGACCTCAATTTCATCACTCAAGTGGTCATCATCAGGAAGGTTCGAGTTAATAAGCTCTTCTTTAAGGTCACCTTTTACATAGGAGATAAGTACTGATAACTCGGGTCTTGTTAGCCCCATATCTAGAGACTTTCGCTCAGTGATATCGTCATCACAAGGCAGGAACTCAAGTTCACGATTCAGCTTTCCTGATGCTTCCATTGCATTGATCAGACGTCGATACTCTTCCATTCTTGGCATCGCATCTTTAAGCGCTATACTAATTGCTTGTGTTTGACGGTAGTTATTTTTTAAAACGAGATCAGACACGCTATCCGTCATGTCTGCTAACAGTTTATTTCTTTGCTTCTCAGTTAAGTCTCCATTCAGCAATATATCATTCAAGAGGATCTTTATATTCACTTCATGATCTGAGCAGTCTACGCCAGCCGCGTTATCGATAAAGTCTGTATTTAATTGCCCGCCACTCTGAGCATACTCAATACGAGAAAGCTGGGTCATACCCAAATTTCCGCCCTCACCGACTACTTTGGCTTTTAGCTCTTTACCGGTGATACGTAATACATCATTAGCCTTATCACCCACATCCGCGTGAGTTTCCTTGCTCGACATAATATAGGTGCCAATGCCGCCAAACCAAAGCAGGTCAACCTCTGCCTTTAGTATTCGATTTATCAAATCATTTGGAGCCAGGCGCGTTTCCTTTGTACCGATAAAGTCCTGCATTTGCTTCGAAAGTTCAATAGACTTAGAGGAACGTGAATAAATACCGCCACCTTCAGAAATCAGTTCTTTGTTATAGTCATCCCAGGTAGAGCCCTGCAGTTCAAACAAGCGCTTTCTCTCTGAAAAGCTTGTTGAAGGGTCCGGATCAGGATCAAAGAAAATGTGCATATGGTTAAATGCCGCTACTAGCTTGGTATGCTTGGATAGCAGCATGCCATTTCCGAAAACATCGCCTGCCATATCACCGATACCAATTGCAGTGAATGGCGTTGTTTGCGTATTAAGACCTAGCTCTCTGAAATGGCGCTGAACTGATACCCAAGCGCCTTTTGCAGTGATCCCCATTTTCTTGTGGT
>NZ_LWFE01000207.1:0-1143 GCF_001635675.1 Oleiphilus sp. HI0061
GCCCGAAGAGCGTGCTTTGGTAAAGATCTTTGGGGCGAGTTACAGGGAGTATTGCGAACAAGTGAGAAGGTGGGTTTAGCAGCCTATTAGGTTAGAAAAAAATAGACTGCTATATGAGCTTTTACTAATTTTGATCAGGTATATTAATGGTTAGGTCAAATCCGCCGCCAACGCGGGGGGTAATTTGAAGCGGACCTTCATCAATACCGTGAGGAAGTTCAATCTTGTCAATTTGAGGAAGGTTGCCAATTGAAAAGGTAAGTTGATTGTCCTGTCTACTTAGCCCAAGATCGTTGGCACCGTCGCCACCAATATAGACAAAGTCGAAATCACCCTCGGGTACCGCGTAGCGTGTATCGTTCATGACTTCTTCCATTGTGCGAGTGTTAACCTCGTCGTAGGTTGGGATCACAACGTCAATAGGCGCGATGGTTGCTGAAGCAATCGCTGCATTTCGTAGCATTTCTTCACTGAGTAGGACAGAGCTGGCAGTGCCATCGACGTGGTTCTGTTGGTGCCCTAGCTTATCCATATCCTGGTCTACATTTTCAACCGGGGCAATTGTCAGGCTGGAGTAGGTTTTTTGAGTTGTCTCAATTTCCTGCTTTTTAGGCGTAACAATAATTGTCGAGTCCTTGATATAGGTTTCGGTTAACTCTGAACTGCTAAGAGATTTAACTTCTGCGCCAGCCATTAGTGGCAGTAGTAATAAAGGTGACGCTTTTAGGATGATGCTAGAGCTAGTGTTCATATTCGGTGCCTGCGATATTATACGATCAGCAGAATAACAGGTGAAAAAGTGAGCAACCTGTCAGCTATACTGTAATTATTTAGGCTGAGATCTGCTAATGCAAGGTTTATAGTCTATGTTTCTGTTAAGAAAAGTAATTATGCGGGATGTGTCTAGTTGAAGTTGCCCTTAGCTGAACGAGTTGGTGAGATGATTGCGTCACGCAGTAAGCGAAGTGACTATTTTCGATTATCCCAAAAAAATATATACATTTTCCCCTCGCGTGCGGGTTTTGCTTATCTGTTACTTTTGTTGTTGATGCTGATAACGGCAATTAATTATCAGAATAGCCTTATTTACCTATTTACATTCTTCTTAGGTGCGATTTTCTTTTTCTCTATCTGGATGTGTTT
>NZ_LWFE01000208.1:0-677 GCF_001635675.1 Oleiphilus sp. HI0061
CCCACGTGGAAAGTCAATTTCTCCACGTCGAGCCAAGCCATCTGTCTGGCTGACCTTAAAGGACATACAACAATTCGATTCACTCAATGTATTACTCCGAAATATTCCCGCTAGAGGGATTTAGAAACATCGCATCACCATAACTGAAAAAGCGATACTTATTTGCAACAGCCTGCTCATAAGCATTTAAGATATTTGCCTGGCCTGAAAATGCAGATACCAACATTAATAGGGTCGATTTCGGCAAATGAAAGTTAGTAATCAGTGCATCGACACTTTTAAACTCATAACCTGGGAAAATAAATATCTCAGTATCACCGGTAAAAGCCTTAAGCTCGCCTGACTGGCTGGCAGATTCAAGACTACGAACACTAGTTGTGCCGACGCAAATAACACGACCACCTTTTCGACGAGTCGCAGTCACTTTATCAACCACGTCTTGAGTCACTTCAATCCATTCCGAATGCATTTCGTGGTCTTTAATATCGTCAACCTTTACTGGCTGGAAGGTTCCAGCACCAACATGCAAGGTAACAAAAGCTGTATCAACGCCTTTTGCTTTAAGCCTTTCAATAAGCTCATCATCAAAGTGCAAGCCTGCCGTAGGCGCTGCTGCCGCGCCTGGCTTATCGGCATAGACAGTTTGATAACGATCCTGATCCATATCCTCATCACCA
>NZ_LWFE01000209.1:0-852 GCF_001635675.1 Oleiphilus sp. HI0061
TCTTTAGTCGTTACCACCGGCAAAAGAACAGGACGCTCTCCTATGGACCGCTATATTGTTGATGAGCCGAGTACTTCGGATGCAATCGGCTGGGGTCCAATTAACCGACCATTCGACCCTGAAAAGTTCGATGCTTTGTGGGAACGAGTCGAGGCGTATTTGGCTGAGCGAGATAGCTATCTTTCTCACCTTCACGTGGGTGCAGATGCTGATCACTATCTACCTGTTAAGGTTGCAACAGAAACTGCTTGGCAGAACCTGTTTGGTCGCAATCTGTTTATCCGCCCTGAGCAATATAACCAGGCCGATAAGCAAGAATGGGAAATCCTAAACGTTGCAAGCTTTGAGTGTGTACCTGAGCGTGACGGTACTAATAGTGACGGTACAGTAATCATCAACTTCGCCAAGCGTCGCGTTTTGCTTGCAGGTATGCGTTATGCGGGTGAAATGAAGAAAGCAATGTTCTCTGTTCAGAACTTCTTGTTGCCAGAGAAAGACGTATTACCAATGCATTGTTCTGCAAACGTTGGTGATGACGGCGAAACAACATTGTTCTTCGGTTTGTCAGGTACAGGTAAAACTACCTTGTCTGCTGACCCTGCGCGTTACCTTATTGGTGATGACGAGCACGGTTGGGGCAAAGGCGTTGTCTTCAATATTGAAGGCGGCTGCTATGCGAAGACTATTGATCTATCTCAAAAGAATGAGCCAATCATTTGGGATGCGATCAAGTTCGGTGCAATCGTAGAAAACGTAGCGCTTTCTGATGATAAGCGTCTACCAGATTACACAGATACAAGCATTACTGAAAACGGTCGTTGTGCCTACCCGCTAGAGCACGTTGAAAAACGT
>NZ_LWFE01000210.1:0-841 GCF_001635675.1 Oleiphilus sp. HI0061
GTTTAGTTCTCGGTAAGTGTCTATAAAACCAGACGCAACGTAGCGGTCTAAACCGTCAATTTCTGCCTGCGTGTAGCCAGCACTTTTATTGTAGTTGGGCTTGGGACGGGCCAGGTCGATGTCTTTGTGCGCAACATTCAGGTCGCCACATAAGATAACTGGCTTGCTTTCTTCGAGTTTCTTTAAATAATCATTGAAGTCTTTGTCCCACTCTTGACGATAAGGCAAACGTTTAAGCTCACTACCAGAGTTTGGGGTGTAGACAGTAACCAAGTAAAAGCCGTCATACTCAGCAGCAATCACTCGACCTTCCTGATCGTGCTCTTCAATTCCCATATCGTATTGGACAGAAATAGGTGCGTGTTTGGTCAGAATAGCTGTGCCTGAGTAGCCTTTCTTCTCGGCAGAGTTACAGTAGATATGATAGCCCTCAAGATCTTTAAGTGCTTCCATCACCTGATCATCCTGGGCTTTGGTTTCTTGCAAGCATAGAACATCTGTTTCCATAGATTCGAGAGAGGAGAGAAAGTCTTTCTTCATCACCGCTCGAATACCGTTAACATTCCAAGAAACCAATCGCATTATAAAACCTCTCTTTAAATCAAATAACGTACACCAATTAATGCTCGCTAGAGCAGACGTACAGAAACGAGGGAGAGAGTTTAGTGAAAAAGGTTAAGGAAGAACAGGCTTAGGCACGATTTCGCAAATGACAGGTCAGTGGGTTCGCCGTAATTTGGTGTACACGAACCACCCTGTTATGGTGGTGAGGGAGTGTGGGGCCTTATAGGGTGCGCACTGCGCACCGCTAGTCGTGGCAAGGAGGCCTAGGGCGCTACGA
>NZ_LWFE01000211.1:0-860 GCF_001635675.1 Oleiphilus sp. HI0061
TTGCTTTTGCAGCGACTGAGTGCTTGAGAAGGCTTGCTCGACTCGTGAACGATGGAAGGCGTAGTCTTTAAGGGACTGTGCTTTGTCTCGGCCAAAATCCGACAGCGCGTTGAGACGTCTGGATATGTCGGTATCTCTATTATGGAGAAAGATATCTTGTTCAGAAAGCAGAGCGGCTAAGTTGCAAGCGACACGCTGATCTTCGGGCTTGTCGGTGCTTAACAACATACTTGCAAGGCGCGGGCTAACAGGTAGCTTTGCCGCGAGCTTGCCCAGTCGGGTGACCTGAGCTTGTTGATCCAGCAAACCGAGGTCTTTGAGTACTTGCATCGCGGCATTGTAATGCGCTTCCGGAGGCGCCGTGAGCCAGGGGATGCTCTGGTAGTTGTTATTTCCCCAAAGGCATAATTCTAAGCCGAGCTGAGTTAAGTCACTTATGCAGATTTCTTCGCTTTGAAAGTCACTCAGAGACTGTTGTTTGCTCTCGCTCCATAAGCGAATACAGTGGCCAGCCTGGGTTCTGCCTGCACGGCCCTGACGCTGTTCGGCCGATGCTTTGGATATGTACTTGGTTTCCAGACGACTCATACCGGAGCCAGCGTCATAACGCATTTGACGTTCAAGGCCACTGTCAATGACGCAGCGAATCCCTTCGATGGTCAAGCTGGTTTCGGCGATATTAGTGGCGAAAATAATCTTTCTTCGGCCTTGCTCGTCTTTCTGCAGAGCCTGCTCCTGTTTCTGAAGGCTTAGCCCGCCATAGAGTGGCAGAAGTAGCAGGTCATTGTCGGAATAACGTTCTTGCGCACTGGCTAGGCAGCGCTTAATTTCACCTTGGCCGGGGAGGAAGACCAGAATAT
>NZ_LWFE01000212.1:0-1046 GCF_001635675.1 Oleiphilus sp. HI0061
TGGAGGGGTAAAGTCTGGCAAGAGCCGATATGCAGAACAGCAAGCAGAGCTAGTTATAGCAAACAATAGTGCATCGTCGATTTGTTTGCTTGCCACTGCACAAGCACTGGATGAGGAAATGGCAGCACGAATTGAGCGTCACAAGGCAGACCGGCCAGATCATTGGTGTGTGATAGAAGAGCCGCTAGAGTTGGCAAAAGTGCTTGAGGAACGTGCTGGTGAAGATATAGTGCTCGTTGTTGATTGTCTTACCTTATGGGTCACTAATCTTTTGATGCTTGAAGACAAAACACGCGTCCAGTTAGAGCTTGATCGATTTGTCGAGGCTGTCAGTCTAACAAATGTAGAATTAATTTTGGTTTCCAACGAGACCAATATGGGAGTCATGCCTTTAGGCGATTTAAGTCGTAAATATTGTGATGTAGCAGGGCTGTTACATCAAAGCTTGGCAAGCCTTTGTGATCAGGTCGATTTAGTTGTCGCAGGCTTGCCTCTTTCACTCAAATCCAATGCGAACAATAAGCCTGGCAGTTCTTAGGAAATATTGATGCTTGATAGCGAAAATAAAACTGCTGATCCTTTGTTAAGTGTGAATACTTTATCGTGGCACTGTGGTAATAAGGTGATCCTGCAAGATATTAGTTTTGCCCTATCAGAAGGAGGTTTTGTTGGCTTAATCGGCCCTAATGGCTCAGGGAAGTCCAGCTTGATGCGTTGCTGTTACAGAGTAAACAAACCGAGCAAAGGCAATGTGTCCTTAGGCGGCTCGGATATCTGGGAGAACAGCTTAAGGGACAACGCAAAGCAGGTGGCTGTCATTTTGCAGGAGCATCATGATCATTTAGGGCTGACGGTAAGAGAGGTTGTACTGCAAGGGCTAGCGCCCCACAAGGGCTTGTTTGAGTGGGATACAAAGGAAGATATTCGTTTTGTCAGTTCAGTTATTGCTGATATGGACTTATCGGCTGTTGAAGATTGCTTGTTCAGTATTTTGTCGGGTGGTGAGAAGCAGCGCGTGATGCTTGCAAGAGCAATTGTGCAGAAAC
>NZ_LWFE01000213.1:0-24877 GCF_001635675.1 Oleiphilus sp. HI0061
AACTCCGCCCGTAAATCCGGCAGGACTAGGGTGCTAACAGTATTACAAGCCAGAACAACCAGCTCTGGCTTATGTTGGAGCAACATTGCCGAGACAACTTCTCTTAAGCGTTGCCGAAGCACCTGCTCCGGCAACAAACCATAAGGGAAGTAAGCGTCGTCTGCAAAATAGATAATTTGCAACTCTGGCATTGTCGCCAGAATCGATTGGCAGACACTCAAGCCCCCTACTCCGGAATCTAGTACCAGAATCGAGCGAGCAGCGGGCGACTGTGTCAAAGGGTGAGGCCTTTTAGCGCTGCACAGAACGCTTGCGCATTGCGACAAATAGCGCAAACAAGCAAACTAGTACAGGCACTAAAAAGATATTAATCAACTTCAAACGCGTACCCAAGTTTTCAATATCCTGGTCCAACTGATGCTGAACATCTCGCAACTGTTTACGAATTTTAAGCTTCTCAACCTGAAAGCTTTCTAACTCTTGGGCTTGCTCATCAGTAAATAGAGCACCATCACCTTCACCCCGTAAACGCTCCAGATCCATCAGCTTACTCTCAGTTGCCTGAAGCTCTTCTTCGAGCAACTCTTGCTGCTCCAGGAAGCGCTCTTCAGCCGCCATACGTATATCTTCAACTTTATCAAAAGGACGATTAAAGCGCCCCTGACTACGAATTTGAATTAGCTCCGGATGCCCCGAAAAGTTTTCCAGAGCATTAACCAGGAAACTACCATTATCGGCCCAAGGCGTGGCAATCTGCTGACCAAAGAAATTCTGAACCTGAATCCACAGTCGATCTGTCAGTAGATCTGAATCCGCAACAATCATCAAGTTAAGCGCCTCACCTTCGCTTATTTCCGGTAAAAGCGTTTCGCTAACTGTTTCGGTTTTCTGAACCTCTTCGGCATCCAAAGAGTCGCCCTCAGCATTTGGCTCATCGCTATCAGATAAGATCTGCTTCTGCACTGTTACACCTTCAGGAAAAGCGGTCTTCGCTTTCCCTGAAACTCTTACAGCAAGGGCATAGCGCTCGCCCGTTGGTTCAAAGTCATTCAATAAGTCTTGAGGGTCTTGCAGATTTGTTAAGAGCTCAGCTTTTTGTGGCATTGACTGTTCACTGCTCGATAACAAGACATTCACTTCCGTCTGACGGTCTTCAAGACTATCCAGGATACCCGCTGAAGACCAGTTCATGCTCTCTAATCCGAACAAGACAATGTCTTCGCCTGAGCTCGCCGTGCTCGGGTCCATCCCTAACAAGCCAATATGTCGCACCGGATTTCGGTTCTGTCCAAGCCCGACAACCATAGAGTTTGCGAAGTCAGTCACGATCACATCTTCGCGCAACTGGAGACCCCAGCCAGGCAGCAACTTATTAAGATCTGAACGTTGTACAGAAGGAATTCCGCTTTGTCCGGCAAGTGCCTCAGAGTACGGGTCGAGAAATACCAAGGTTCTCCCACCCTTCAGGACAAACTGATCTATCGCAAACAACAAACTATCTGAAAGGTTTTGAGGTGCAACAAGCAAGAGCACATCCACCTCAGGAATTTCGGTGGCATTGTCTTCTATCCATTCCAGTTCAAAGCCTTCCTGCATATATTCGACAATCGACCAAGCTGGACGTGTCTGTCGAGTCATATAATCAAAGCCGCCATTGATTTCCACGCCACTATAAATTCCGACTTTAGGCAAAGCCGTCTTTGACAGAGACGAGATCAAACGCGTCAATTCATACTCAAGGAATGCCTCTTTGTCTGGCTGCATAAATGGAATCACTTCTTCTGCGCCGTCTTCATTCTGTACACGCAAGCCAAAGTAAATTTCGTCACCTCGGGAACCTGCTGGCACGCCTTGCAAGCCAGCCAAGGAAGCTTCATCTTCAGCTTCCGAGAAAGGCACAGGATCTACTTTTTCGAAGCTGAGCTTCCCGTCAGATAGACCTACATACTCTTGCAACAATTCTTCGACTCTTTGAGCATAAGTCCTTAAAGCAGGAAGCTGTGAACTCGCTTTATCAGAAAAATACAAGGTTAAGTTCACGGGCTTATCAAGACTTTTAATTATTTTCTTAGTGCCGTCAGACAAGGTATACAAACCATTTTCAGTCAAATCCCAGCGAACACCGCTTAGCAGTTTGGAGCTCACGAGAATCACCACAAACATGGCAATAAATACAATCAATAAACCTTTAGATGATTTTAAATTAGTCATGTCTATCTCCCCTTAATCCGCTTTCTTCATATCAACGACCAAAACAGTGGCATAGAGCCAGGCCGAAATGAGCACAAGAAAATAAACAAAATCGCGCAAATCAATAACACCACGGGATATCGCATCGAAGTGAGTCAGGAAGCTTAGGTTAGCGAAGCCATCAACCAACCACAACGGCGCCCAAGACGAGAAAACATCCTGAACAATTGGAAACCCTGCTACCACCATTAGAAAGCACACCACCAAGGTTAGAATAAAGGCAATTATCTGGTTTTTCGTTGTTGCTGACAGGCATGAACCTATCGCCAAAAAACCACCAGACATTAGCCATGAACCAATATATCCAGCGAAAATCACGCCATTATCAGGCTCCCCAAGATAGTTAACGGTTATCCATAAAGGGAAGGTCAAAAGCAAAGCCAGACCGATAAAAAGCCACGCCGCAAGAAACTTGGCAACCACCAGCTCCAAAGTAGATAGAGGTAAAGTCATTAGCAACTCAATGGTGCCACTGCGACGTTCCTCAGACCATAAGCGCATCGCCACTGCAGGCACCAAAACAAGATATAGCCAGGGAATGAAGTTAAAGAAAGCCCCAAGGTCAGCCTGACCTTGCTCAAAGAAATGCCCCAAATAGAAAGTAAACACACCACTGAGCATTAGAAATATAACGATAAAGATATAAGCGACAGGCGTTGAGAAATAACTCGCCAACTCCCTTTTTAATACAATATTCATGACGTTCATGAGCGACCTCCCGTACGAGCAGCCTGCTCTGCTTCGATTGTTACCTTCCTAAAGACATCATCCAACTGCCCCGTCTCGACATGCAGTTCTTCTATCTGACAATTGGCGGCATGTAACACGGAGTTAATTGGTGCAAGAATCGCCTGCCCATTCACTGGGTAAGCCTTGATTGAACCTGTCGAGTCACTATCAACTGATTCAACCTGCGGTAAAGCTTGCAGCTGTCTGATAATGTCTTCATTATGTTCTGAAAGCCTGACTGTCACCGCGTTATGATGCTCTGACATGGCAGCTAGTTCTTCAGGCGTTCCATCAAAGACGATGGCTCCTTGAGCCAAAATCATGGCACGAGAACAAACCGCACTCACCTCTTCAAGTATATGCGTCGAGACAATAACAATCTTGTCTTCTGACAAATCGTGGATTAACTGTCGAACCTGATGTTTTTGGTTTGGGTCCAAGCCATCAGTCGGCTCATCCAGAATTAGCACTTTGGGATCATGAATCAAGGCCTGGGCGATCCCCAAACGGCGGCAATAACCTTTCGACAGGTTTTCTACCTTCTTGTTCAGAACCGGTTCCAACGCGACCTTTTCCACAACCTGGTCAATTCGGGTCTGCAGCTGAGCCCCAGAAAAACCTCGCACCTGACCGATAAACCTTAGTGATGCGATAACCGTCATATCTGCATAAGCAGGTGCACCTTCAGGCAGATAACCAATTTCTTTCTTGGCGGCAATCGGGTCCGATAAAACATCATGTCCCATTACCGCTATCTGCCCCTCACTGGGTGCCAAAAACCCTGTCAGGATCTTCATTGTTGTTGATTTACCTGCGCCATTTGGCCCTAGAAACCCTAAGACTTCACCAGGTTTGACAGTAAAGCTGATATTATTTACAGCGCAGAAGTCATCAAAATTTTTAGTAAGATTGGAAACTTGTATCATGGTTTACTCTGAATTGAATTAACTCTAGATTCATATTGTTATGATTAACATATTGACTCACGACAGACTCTTCTACAATGCGAGTCGACGGGTCTTCTCTGATCGTAAGGCCCGGCAGGAAAATATAGAGAGCGTACTCTTTAATTTCAAGTGTTTTCAGCAAAGCTTTCAAGGTAGTAATCTTTTGCCCCACAGATTTAACCTTGCGGTTACAAATATGTGAAAGACTTGAGATAAAGCAGCCACAGAGCTGTGATTTATGGCCGACAGCAAACAAGTGAATTTTGCCTTGGGGCAGGCTTGCCTATAAACTAGCCCACCAACATATACTGCTCGACAACTCGATTACATGATTCAGCCCATATACAGAAGTTAAGACGCTGAATGCTTGTAGTAGAGCAACCCGGTACTGCACATAATTGAACTAAACGGAGACCCTTAGTTTATGAGTCATTTTTTCGGATTAAGTTCTTTACTATTTAGCCTGCTAAGAAAAATTCTATTCTTGTGGGTTCGCGTTGAAGTAAAAGGTGCCGACACGGAAAGCCTTAAAATAGACCCGAACAAGCCGGTTTGTTATGTTTTACAATACAGCTCACTCTCTGCTCGTCTCGTCCTCGAAAACAGCTGCATTAAGTCTGGACTCCCTTCTGCCCAAGCACAACTCAAACTCAATGAAAACTCGGTTAGGCGCTCTTTTTTCTTCTTGTATGAACGTCAAGGAAACTGGTTTAAAAAACGCCAAACCCCTATGGTCACTAATCGGCTCAAACAAATCGTCAAGACCATTGCCGAGAGCAATAAAAATTCCGATATAGACCCATTGGACGTTCAACTTGTTCCGGTCACTTTATTTTGGGGTCGCTCCCCCGAAAAAGAAAAGTCATGGTTTAGATTACTTTTTTCTGACGGCTGGGCGGTATCCGGGCCTTTCAAAAAGCTCTTGATAATACTCCTTCACGGCCGTCGCAGCCTAGTACAATTCAATCAGCCACTTTCTGTGCAACAAATGCTCGAGGAAAGTAAGCAAGACGAGAAGATTTGTGCTCGAAAAGCCGCTCGTATTTTACGTGTTCACTTTCGTCGTGTACGCCAAACCGTGCTGGGCCCGAACCTATCTCACAGACAAAACCTCGTTCACGGCATTATTAATAGCGGCCCAGTGAAAGCCGCAATTGAGAAACACGCCAGTGAAGAAGGTAAGACACCAGCCCAGTCCAGACAAATAGCTTTAAGCTACGCAGACGAACTGGCTTCCAACTTACAAATATCCACCATCCATTTTCTTGAACGTTTACTCAATAAACTGTGGAATAAGATTTATAACGGTATCAGCGCTAACAATGTCGACAAAGTCCGTGATGTCACCAAAGATCACGCTGTCGTCTACGCACCTTGTCATCGTAGCCACATCGATTACCTATTACTTTCTTCCAAATTATTTGAAGAGGGAATCATGGTGCCACATATTGCAGCGGGCATTAACTTAAACCTTCCTATTGTCGGTTCAATTTTACGCCGCGGCGGTGCTTTCTTTATGCGCCGAAGCTTCAAGGGCAACCCTCTGTACTCAACGGTTTTCTCTGAGTATATCCACACCATTTTCAAACGCGGCTACTCAGTAGAGTACTTTGTTGAGGGTGGTAGAAGCCGCACAGGACGCACACTTTCGCCTCGCGCTGGCATGGTAGCGATGACTGTCACCTCCTATCTCCGTGACCAACAAAAGCCTATCGCCTTTGTACCCACCTATTTCGGCTATGAGAAAGTATTAGAGGGCAGTTCTTATCAAGGCGAGCTTCGTGGCAACAAGAAGCAAAAAGAGTCTATATTTGGCCTATTCAAATCACTTAAAAACCTACGCCGCTCTTTTGGTAAAGTTAGCTTGAACTTTGGTGAACCTATCTACCTTGAGGCCTACCTGGACCAACACCAAGAAAACTGGCGAGACTTTACGGGAATGCAAACCGAGAAACCGCAATGGTTGTCCGGTTTTGTCGACAAGCTCTCTCAGGAAATCGTTACCGGAATCAATAGCTCCGCTGCGATTAATCCTATTAATTTCACTGCCTTGGTACTACTGGCAACCGAACGCTATGCCATGGATGCGAAAGTACTAGGCCGCGTAATGAACTGCTTCAATAGCCTGTTAAAAGAACAACCTTACAGCGAAGATATCACTTTTGCCGAAGGTGATGGCTTTGACTGGATTGAGTACGCTGAAAATATGCACCTGGTCGAGAGGCAAAAACAAGAACTGGGCGACATTATTAGCCTGACCGATAGAAATGCTGTGTCGCTCACTTACAACCGAAATAATATACTTCACTTGTTCGCAATCCCCTCTTTGATCGCCTGTTTAATGCAAAATAACAGTCGCATTGAGAAAACTCAGCTATATAGCCTGTTCAAATCAATCTACCCTTACATTCAGGCAGAACTTTTCCTTCGCTGGAGCAGTGACGAGGTCGAAACAGTATTTGAAGACTGGCTAAAAGTACTCATCCAACACAAGCTGGTAATTGACAACGGTGAGTACATTACTCGTCCGGCAAGCGGCAGTGAGGCCTTCGTAAACTTGTCCATCTTATCTCGTTTGATCATCCAGACCTTGGAACGCTACTACATAGTTGTTGCCATTCTTACGCGTAGTGGTTCAGGGAAGCTTGATGCCGAAGAACTTGAAAAACAGAGTACACTTATGGCTGAACGCATGTCGATTCTCTTTGGTCTCAATGCCCCGGAGTTTTTTGACAAAGCACTGTTCCGAAACTTCATTGCAACGCTGCAAAAAAAGGAATTCTTAACACTTAATGGCGCCAATAAGTTGGTATACGGTGAAGATGTTGAACGTGTAATAGAGGAAGCAAAATTTGTTCTGAACGCAGAACTCCGCCAGGCAATTATGGAAGTGACAGCACTTGAAGCCTAAGAACTGTGCTCTCTATGTCAGCCTTACTCTGCTAGCGATGACAAGTGGCTGCGCTGTCAGCCCGCTACAACAAAGTGATCCTGAACCTAGTCTCAATTGGTGCCCACCACTGCCTAATTGCGTCTCAACTGAAGCAAGTACCTTTTTTCACAAAATAGATCAGTTTTCCCTATCCATGCCTTTTGAAAAGGCGTGGCCACATGTAGTTGCTAGTGTAAACCAGCTCCCTCGCACCGAGATTTCACATCAATATCAGGGCTATATTTACGCAAAAAGTTATTCTCAAATATTTGGCTTTGTCGACTATTTCGAGGTACTTTATCAAGCTAATACAGAAACATTGAATGTACGTTCAGGCTCTCTACTAGGAATATCTGACCTATTGGTTAACTACCGAAGAACAGAACAACTTCGCGAGTCTTTGCTAACAAAACAAGTTATCTCACCCACGGACTAGCTCAGCTATCCAGGATTTTATAACGTCCGACACGCCAATCGTCTAATCCGGACTTATACCATCGCGAGAAGCGACTATCTGAAGGACCGCCTGCCAAACAAGTATGTAAGCTTGACTCGCCCATATCAGCAATCAAACGCACCGATGGCGCGAAACTGGTGTCACGCCCAGCGCTACGATAAACCTGACCTTGGTGAGGCGTTGCCCGCCCGCCCAGCAAGGGTATCGACTCAGTATCAAAACCGAGAAAGGTCGGCAGCTTCCCTTGGAATACAATATTGTTCAAAGCAATAGTATTCACCTCTCCCCAACTCTGATTATGCTTCTTCGATAACGGCTCCTTTAGTGCTTTGAGTTTATTGAAGGCTGAAAGGTAGGCTTCATCGCGTGTGATATCGCAATACCAGGCAGATTTATCGCTCACTAATATACGGTCAAAATTCTGATAGAAATCGATAAACAATCCACTATCCTGGGATAAGTGCTCAATCACATCGCCACCCAAACCTATCCTCTGCAAACCAAAGACTTCTTTTCTCAGTAAATCATAGAATGCCTCAAAAACTGGAGCGCCTATAGAGTCCAGGTCATAACGGTGATCCCATTGCTTAAGCATCTGATAGAGTTCACCTGTTTCACCATTTGATTCCAGCAGCGGCAATAGAATATCTAGAAACAACCCTGCTTGCTTTGAATAAACGTCCATCTGCAGAGCTTTCATTGATTCGATATCGTGCGTTTTATGGCTCGCCAATACCTCTTCAATTCTACTCGCTCGGTAATCCCCCATCGGCATATTAATTGGATCAACACGCCCCAGGTGGTTTAGATCCTGATTCGCCGTGACTAAATAGCCATTTTCGGGATTATAGGCACAAGGCAAGTCTTCTATATCCACCAGACCCTGCCAATCATTGTTTGAATCACAGCCCGATATTGGCACAAACCCATTCCAACCAGCACAGCGCTTAGGCATTAGACCCGACATCTGATAAGCAATGTTATCCTCAGAATCAGCAATCACCCAGTTCCAGGCTGACTCGATCTTACCCAAGGTAGCCATTGCCTCTGCAGCTGAAGACATATCCCCCATCTTCAAGGCAGCCATAATAGACGCAGCACCTGAATCTGCAGCAGCCCAACGCGTAGCAATGTAATGACCCGCGATAGCCGGATCACCTTCGAGTACGCCATGCTTATTCTCGTAATAACAAAGCTCAACATCCGCTGACTTTTTCCGTTTTATCACCTCTCTGCGAGTAGCGAAATCATGCCAAGCACCGTCTTTCCGATACTGCCCACCCTTACAATCTTCTACCCAACTATCTACCGTATCCATGAAGGTATAAGTCACTCCCCAAGCAACCTGCTTATTGCGACCAACCAACACACCAGGCAAACCGGGCATCCCCATTCCGATTAGCGAACCGCCGCTCCATGATAAGCTTTGCTCACACCAAACATTGGGCAAACGATTTACTTCCAGGTGAGGATCATTGGCCATGATTGCTCGCCCAGATTTTGTACGGCTGCCTGCGACAACCCAATTGTTAGACGCCATCATTCTAGGCAAGGCCTGATTCCAGATCACTTCACGCGGAACAATTCGTTCCTGAAGCTGAATACTCTCCACCAGTTCACGGTCAAAACGCTTAACGTCAATGGGAAATAGTTCAGCCAGAGCTTCTGTAGAGACGCCTGATTGCGTCAATTCAATAAAGAAACGTTCTACTTCCGCCTGCGATTGCGCCAAAGTCAGGTAGCTCGTCATTCGCGATATAAGAATAATATCCTGCACTTTCCAAGGTTCTGCCTGATAACCCAAGAGCTTCATTAAAGAAAATTCACCGGCTGAAAAGCCCGCATTGACACCATCACAGTAGGATTGAATCTGTGATAGTGAGACGACATCGAGCTTATTCAACTCTTGCGTTAAATTGCCATACCAATTTGCTCGCCTAAAGAACTTATCTATTGCCAAAGACTCTTCAGTATCCGAAAGCAGCTCCGTTAGCCGACCCTGCCCAAGTATCCGCATCATTAGCAATTGCGTGCCACGATCTATTGCATGCGCATAACCGCTCCCCCAAAGGGCGTCCTTGAAAGATGATGCTTTGACATGAGGCACTCCAGCCTCATCACGATTAATCGACAAACCTGAAGGCTGAGGCCCGCGAACTTTGATACGTCTCTTATTAAACATCTATGCACCTCGGACTAAAACAACATTTAAATTCCCATTAAAGGGAATATATAACCCAAAATGCTTTTTTTCAACATAAATTCCCACTCATGATCACTTATATTCTTTTTTATTATTGAAACGAATGATTTAGATCTCTTTAGGCATTAGAATCCCTAGCCATAGATAGGCCCATCAATTTAACGGAAGAGAAATGGGAAGAAAGAGCTTAAAAGTAGAACGAGTCAGTGAAATCCTGGATGCCTTTGAACGCTGCGTCGAAACGAAAGGACTGCAAGGTATGACACTGGATATGGTTGCTGAAGAAGCTGGCATGGCCAGGAGGATGATTCGTCATTATGTCGGTAATCGCAAGGAGCTTATTGAAGCTGGTGTAAAGAGAATTATCAGCAAGTTTGAAGACAGTGTTCAACAAAGCATGAACGTAGCTGAACCGGAAAAGCGTTTTGAAGCGGCTTTTGACTACATATTTAGCGAAGCGTTTAACAACCTACCGGCAACACGTCTGGTGGCTGCCTTGTTACCCGTAAGCCTTTACGACCCAGATGTACAAGCGGCAGTGAAGTCTATCTACGACTTCTTTCTGCTAGGGCTAAAGCAGGAACTAGCCGAACTAAACCCTAACATAGATGAAAAAGAGCTTGAGCAAACAGCCTACTCCATCATGTGTTTATCATTTGGTGGAGGCTGGATGGGGAACATTGGCTTCGACCCAAAGCTCAACCAAAAGAACAAGGAACTCGCAAGAGGCTTAGTTCAAAAATTGGGGCCAGAGTAAAAACAGGCATTTTTACTCTGACCTGAATTATCATTCTTTCCATTCGAAACCTTTAAACTGCTCTCGAATCACCTTTTTATCGAGTTTTCCCGTTGCCGTATGCGGTAATTCTTCAACGAATTCACAAGCAGTGGGTATCCACCAGCGGGCAACTTTTTCGTTAAAGAAAGACAGGATCTCTTGCTCATTTAGTGCTGCATTCGGTTTTCTAACCAACACCAACAAAGGACGCTCCGTCCATTTCTCGTGAGCAACACCAATCACTGCCGCTTCAGCCACATCTGGATGATTCATTGCCAAGTTTTCTAGTTCGATACTGGAAATCCATTCTCCACCCGATTTAATAATATCCTTGGTCCGGTCAGTAATTTGCATTCGTGATTCGGTATCCAAATAGGCTACATCACCTGTTTCGAACCAACCACCCGGAGCAAATTCACCCTCCAACTTATGGTAGCCCTCTGTAATAAATGGCCCCCTAACCTGCACGGCACCAGCACTTTTTCCATCCCAAGGCAATTCCTTCCCAGCTTCATCAACGATACGTAGGTCGACTCCGAAAATAGGACGCCCCTGACGTAATAAGGCTTCAGTAATCGCTTCTTCCGGCAACTCAAAATCAGCCGCTGACATTTTGTTATAAGTGCCGAGCGGACTCATCTCGGTCATTCCCCAAGCATGCTCTACATCTACATTGTGTTTGTCTTTGAAGGTTTGAAAGATTGAAAGTGGACAGGCGGCTCCTCCCACCGTCACACGTTTGAGACTGTCAATTGACTCACCACTTTCACCCAGATAGGCAAGCAGGGCCAACCACACTGTCGGAACGCCTGCCGACATCGATATTTTTTCGTCATTGATTAATTTGGTCAGAGTCTCACCATCAGCCATTTTAGGACCTGGCATCACTAATTTTGCGCCAGCCATGGGAGCTGAATAAACGATCCCCCAGCCATTAACGTGAAACATGGGAACAATCGGCATCACCACGTCCTGGCGCGAAAGGCCAAAGGCATCCGGTAAGCTACTGGCATAACTATGAAGAACTGTTGACCTGTGACTATAGACAACCCCCTTTGGGTTACCAGTAGTACCTGAGGTATAGCACAAGGCAGAAGCTGTGGATTCTTCGAGCTCAGGCCAGTCAAATTCTGGTTCGTATTTAGCTATAAGCGTTTCGTAACACTGGACATTGCGTAAACAGGTTTCAGGCATTTTCGCCTCTGAGGTCAATACGACAAAACCTTTCACATTGGGCATTTTCTCTTGTAACTGCTCTAGCTTAGGTACAAATAAGGAGTCAACGAATAGCCATTGATCTTCAGCATGTTCAACAATGTATTCAATCTGTTCATCAAATAAGCGCGGATTAATCGTATGGCAAACCATACCTGAACAGGAAATCGCATAGTAAAGTTCGAGATGCCGATGATCATTCCAAGCCATCGTTGCAACCACATCACCCTGCTTTAAACCCAAGCCTTTTAGCGCATTAGCTAACTGACGCGTTCGTTGAAAAGCTTCTGCATAGGTATAGCGAAAGCTTGCTTGATCTGCGGTAACCGAGACAATCTCTTGCTGGGGATAAATTTTGTCAGCAAACTCCATCACTGAAGTTATGGTTAAAGGCTGATCCATCATGGTTGAGATCATTTGCTACATCCTCTTGTTATAAATATTGTTCTTATTTATTAATCTATTGGCGAGTTACACAAAATATTGTTCATCATCTTCATGCACTTCAAACGCAAAGGATATCTGCTCCATCGTAAAACCTCGTCCAGCTAGAAAGCGCATTTGTCGAGACTTCTCTTTGTAGTAAAGCGCCCGATCTTTATCATTGAGCGGCTCTCTAAATTTTCGTAATCGTAAAGACTGAGCCAAGGCAAACCAGTCACCCTCAAACGCTTCAAAGCCCTCATTCACCATTGAAGACTTCACACCCTTTTGCTGTAACTTGAAACGTATTTTCTGTGGCCCATGCCCCTTCTCATAGCTGCTACGAATAATCATTCTCACATATCGTTCGTCACTCAAGTAGCCAGCGTCTAGCATCGACTGAACTGCCTGTTCCACCAGAGCCTCTTCATATCCCTTACCTTGCAGCTTTTCGCGCAGCTCATGTTCACTATGCTCGCGACGAGATAGAAGATCTACGGCTTTATTTTTAACACTTTGGAGATCTGCTTCTCTCTTCATTTATCACGTTTTTCCATAAAGCCCTGCGACTCTTTTCAATATTGGCCCTATACGGCTCTCGTCACGTAATGAATCCCGCTAAATACCAGAGAATAGTGGAGATTTTTACGCGAGGCTGCGCTAGAATGCCCGAGCCTATTGCTCTCTTGAAGCTAACAAAAGCCTCAGGGTGCAACATTTGGAACGAGTTTAAATATATCCAAGCTCGTTCAGTTAATTAAGACTATAACGTGAAAAACAGCAGATTCCTATGTCAACAATGTCAGTAGGAATTCGACTTTTCGCACTCTCAAAGTCTTAAGACAAAACGGTTTCCTTTTTCGAAAGGACTAACACTTTACAAGAGCATTATTAAAAACAGAGATAAGCGAGATACCAGCATGGCTACTTTTCTTTCCAAGCTATTCAAACCAAAATGGCAAAGCAAGCATACAGCAACCAGACTTGAAGCAATCAAAGAGCTCAACCCTGGCCAGAATGAAGATCATCAAATATTACTTCAGCTTGCACAAAACGATGAACAAGTAGCCGTCAGAAAAAGCGCCACATCACGCTTAACTGACCCTCAAGCACTGATCACGCTTCACGCGCAGTCTAAAGACGAACTAAAGCCTCTAATTGAAGAAAAGTTATACGAGCTGGCTAACGCTCAGTCATTGAGTATTTTCGACCTAATTACTGACAATAAAATACTTACTCAAATGATCATTAAGTCGAATCAGGCAGATGCTTTCCTAAGCGGTTTGGCTCGGATTGAAGATAAGCAATCACTGCTAGAAATTGCAGTAAAAGCAAAAATGGCAAAACTCCGACAAGCCGCTGCTGAGCTTATCGAAACAGAAGCAGACTTAAGCACACTGCTGAGTCAGGCAAAGGGTAAGGACAAATCGGTTTATCATATAGCCAAGTCCAAGCTTGCCACTATCCGCAATCAGATCGCTGAACGAAGTCAACAGCAACAAGATATAGAGAAAGCACTAGCAGACATTACCGCCCTCGCAAAAACCGAGGTTCTTCAGCACTACGATGCCAAGCTTTTTAACCTAAGCAAACGTTGGGCGGCAGTTAGCCTCAGTGCTAACGAAACACAACGCAAAGAATTTGCTCACTACCAAGCTGAGTGCCAAGCAAGAATTGATAAAATTGCCCAAGAAAAGCTCGAAGCAGAAGAACAGGAGCGCTTAATCCAAACCGGTGGTGATGAGCAAGAAGCGACTTTGTATACATTGTCTGAAACACTTAAGCGCTTCACCACGGAGGTCCCCTCATTTCATGATATCTCTGCAATTGACGCGCTAATCAAAACTCAGGAAAACCGCTGGCTCGAAGTCACTCGCAATGTAAAAGTCGAGAAGAACAAGGCAAAGCACTATCAAGTATTAATGAGTGAGATTCGTCAGTACTATAAAGCGCTTACGCTCTTGAAAGAAGCTGAGCCCGAGCTAAAGGAATCGATCGACGAACTTAGCAAACAGGGTAAAAAAGACAGCACGCAACTCGATACGCTCAACCAAAGAATTCGTAAGCTTCTTAAGCAGGTAAATTGGCCGAAAGATTACGCACAACCAGAAGTTATTTCCCAAAGCAATGAAGCGCTGGGGCATTCTGCTGAAATTAAGCAACAGGTCGCTGAGAACACTAAAGAGATTGAAAGCAAGATTTCCCAATTAGTCACGCAACTCGACAAGTCTTTGGAAGATAAACAGCTAAAAAAATCCAACTCTTTACTCAAAGATATCCAGCGACAAATCAGTAAGCTGGGAAGCAAGCAAAGTGACCAGTATCACAACATGCTCAACCTCAGAATTAACCAGTTGAACGACCTGCGCGACTGGCAGGGTTATGCATCAAACCCTCGCCAACTGGCGCTGTGCGAATCAATGGAGCGTCTCGTCGACACACATATCGAGCCACGCGATAAAGCCGATCGAATCAAAGCAATGCAAAAGGAATGGAAAACCTTGGGTGGTGCTTCAGACCAATCGTTATGGCAGCGCTTTAAAGAAGCGGCCGACAAGGCTTACGAACCTTGCCATGCTTTTTTTGACGAACAGAATCAACTTAAAAAGAACAACTCCGCAAAGCGCGAACAAATCATCACAGAGTTAAGCAACTTCATTGATAACAATGACTGGGAAAACGCTGACTGGAAAGGCGCTGAAAAAATTAACAGACAAGCTCGCCTTGAATGGAAAGAAGCCTACCCGGTTGATTTCAAAACCAATAAGCCAATGCAACAACAGTTCAATGCCCTCTTAAAAGCCTTTGATAAGAAACTTGATACAGAAAGAGACAAGAACCTCTCCTTGAAGCAAGAAATCATTGATCAGGCGCAGACGCTTATAGAGCTTGAAAACCTTGAACAAGCCATACAAAGTGCAAAGGACTTACAACAAGCCTGGCAAAAGGTTGGCATCACGCCTTATAAGAAAGAAAGAGAGCTTTGGCAAGCATTTCGCGCAATTTGCGACCAGATATTTGCCCGCCGCGACCAAGTTCGCAATGAAAAGAAAGAAGAGGCGAATAAGGCTTCAAACGCAGCGAACGAGCTTCTATCTCGTATCGAATCTGAACTCGATTCCCTAAGCGATACCAACCTTAGCGAACTCAAAGCCAGATTAAGCGAGTACCGTAAAGAATATAAGTCCCTACCTTCAGTACAAGGCAAAGCTCTGGAAAAAATTCAAAATCGTTTTGAAGCTTTACTCAAAAAACTTAAGCAACTTATCGCTGGCCAAGAAAACAGGCAGCACCTATTAGCTTGGCAAGAAGTACAGCGTAAGGCTAAGCTCTGTAGAGAGGTCTATCACAATAATACTCAGGCCGATGCGAGCCTTGATGATGAGTTTGCCTCGCAACTTGAGCTTCCTAAAGCTCAGGAAGATACTCTTAAAACTTTATGGATCTCTGTCAAAGCTGGTTCGGTAAGTCCCGAGCGTTGCGTGACACTTCAAGAGGCACGTTCTTTGTGTATAGCTTGTGAGATCGCTGCAGGTATCGAGTCACCGGAAAGTGACAAAGAGCTGCGCATGCAGCTACAAGTTAGCAGGCTTTCAGAAGGAATGTCTTCATCAGGTGAAAACCTAAGCCGAGAGCAACAACTTAGCGCAAGCTTACAAAAGTGGTATGACTCGGTTGGCCCGACACTAGAAGAGTTCAGCCAACTTGAGCCTCGAATTGACAATACAATTCAACACCTTTTTGCTCAATAAGACTAACTAAGCGAGACGGGTGCTCATCTATCAGAGCGCCCGGTTTGCTTCACTTCTGTCTGGACAGCATATTAATAATTGCGCCCGCCAGTATCGCTCCAGCACCCAGCCACACCCAGATGTCTGGTACTTCACTAAAAACAAGCCAGCCTAGCAATGCTGAAAAAACTACCTGCAGATAAGAAAACGCTGTCGCCCTTCCTGCAGGTTCCGTTTGCATTGACTTGGTTAAGCCAATTTGCCCGACCTGTGTAAAGATCCCGACCAAAAATAAAAGTGAACAAGCTTCCATTGTCGGCAAGACAAAATCGTCCCCCAATAACACGAGAGAAAATGGCAAAGCGACCATAGGGAAGTAGAATACAATCACGGAAGGGTCTTCCGTCTGACTGAGCTTGCGGACAATAACATAGGCCACACCACTCCCAAAAGCACCTAACACCGCAGCCATCAAGGCAAAACTGGCAATGTCCGTCCCTATTCCGCCAAACAACCAAGCAGGTCTTGCGACAAGCAATAAGCCAATAAAACTAAAACCGATACTGATAACAAGAGACCACTGCAATCGCTCCTTAAGAAAGAAAGTCGCTAGAATGGCAGTAAAAATCGGATGTAAATACTGTAGAACCGTGGCTTCAGCCAAAGGCATATGTGTCACAGAATAATATACACACACTAACGCCAACGTTCCCACTGCGCCGCGCAGCATTAACAAGGGGCGATTATTGCCCAGAAGGGAAATGCGCTTACGTTTTACATCGACATAGCTCAGGAGCACGGAAACCAAAGCTCGCGCAGCAACGATTTCCAAAACAGGTATACCCAACAAGCTGACTTTTTTAACGCAAGCAGCCATCAGAGCAAAGCCCAGCGCACTAAGAATCATGTAGCGCATGCCGATAGGCATGGCAAAGAAAAGCTGTTTCATTTTCTAGAACAGCGAATATAGAATAAACGCTCGATAAGCACGGCAACCTCACATGTTTAAAACACAGAGGATGCTACACAAAGTTAGTTCAGTGCTCAATGAATAGATGGGCTAAACGTCAGCTTTGCGCTCGTAAACTTTCACTCGAATCTGCTCGCGTGAGTCAAATTGACTGGCACGTAATGTATCAACTTGAGCCTGACGCTCTTCAGCACTCAAGCCTTCTATCAATAGGATTTCTTGTCGTTGATCCAGAAAACTATCAATACGCGCTTGCCATTGAGCGCGCTCCTGATCCAAAGTATCGAAACGTTCAGCTGCTTCAACACCAAACATTTCAACCCTAACCGCTCTGACTTCATCATAGCCGCCACCCTCTTCTTCTATTTTGGCAACACGGGCATTTAATTCGTCAGTGATACGAGCCTCTCTACGGGACTCTATAATGTCATAAGGCGCTTGAGCATCGACTTGCGCTAGTCGTTGAGCTTTTTCTTCTTCGCTCAAGCCTTCCTCAGCTTCTACACTTAGTCTAGCCAGAGTATATTGATCATAAGCCTCTTCTGAGGCATAAAATGCCTCGTAGACCTCTGCATCCAAATATTGCGCACGCATTTCTGACTGAGCATTTAGCTGCTCACTTAACAAAGCGACATAACGACCTTTATCGGCCATTAACTCTCCGCTCTCCATCATGCCTTTAATTGACTCTGAGCGACTGAGTTCATAGTCATACAGCGCTTGCTTTAGTGAGATATACTGAGCCAAGATCTGTTTTGACTGAGTCAGTGCAGGCTCCTGCAAATAGTAACTCAAGTATTCATCAATTCTAGCCAGCACGATATCCAACTCTTCTTCCTCAATGGTCGAAAGGAAGTAATCAAACACTCTTTTGATATCGCTGGAGATACGTAAGTTACCCTGGTCATCCACCTGCAGACTTTGCTGCATTTGAGTCCCTTGAAGCGAGTCAGGCAATGTACCTAGTCGACTCTCG
This sequence comes from Oleiphilus sp. HI0061, assembly GCF_001635675.1. Classification (NCBI taxonomy): domain Bacteria; kingdom Pseudomonadati; phylum Pseudomonadota; class Gammaproteobacteria; order Oceanospirillales; family Oleiphilaceae; genus Oleiphilus; species Oleiphilus sp. HI0061. Next base: position 17,612 of record NZ_LWFE01000213.1, read on the forward strand.
TATGCAAGGGCATTGATAAGCTGAACACCTTCAGCCTGATCACTCGCCAATGGCCGATCCTCAAGCTGAGATAACCTGCTGCCTTGATTCAGACTGAGGAGACTAGTATGAGCCGCCCCCCCTTCATCAAATACAAAAGTACTTACAATCATCGCCAATGCTGCTACGCCAGCACCGCCCAATAGAAAGCTTCTCTTAACTAGTTTGGTTTGATGAGTCATTGACAAGCGATACCTTATGTTCTTGGAAAGTTAGAAGTTCTACTAGCTGCTGAAAACAGCTCCCCTAAAAGCATAGAGGAGCTGTAAAAGGCTTATAGTCCAGCAGACTTCAAGCGTGATGCCTGATTCTTATATAAAGTTAGAGGATCAGTCTCAAACAGATGGTGAATACCAAAGACATGATTCACTGCATCCATATGGTTCATGTTATAGCGCGTACCGATAACATCTCCCCAATGCTGGTCACAACGTTCAACCAAGCCATCGTTCGCACCACTGATCGTTGCACCCGTAAACATCAAGAACGCATCTGAAATATCTAAAGCATTGGTAAATGTCGCATCACCACCCCATGAGTAGTAACGAATACCATTTACTTTAGATGCACCTTCACCACAACGTGAGCTAGGCTTTCCATCCGGGAATAAAGCGTTAAACTGGTTAGCGCCTGGCGATGTCATGAACGTTACTGAGGCCTTCGCATCCTGCGCATACTCAGGGTTGCCTGACAAGGCATCAATTACGTTACCAAGCAGATTAAGAGATCCTTCGACCAATGCTTCAAGGCCACCACCAACAGGAACGATACCGCGAGCAACATCAGCGAAGTCAGAACCAAAGTTCACCGCATTGATAGTCGTTACCGAAGCAACCAAGTCAGGTCTTACGCCCGCTGCATAGCGTACAGTTGGCCCACCCAAGCTGTGGCCCATCAAGTTGAATTTCTGCGCACCCGTCGCCGCACGAAGATCTTCCAATGCTGCAATAAGGTCTTCTCCACGCTGGTATGCATCATCCCATGCAGTCACATTCGGCGCATAAACCTTGGCACCACGTTCTTTAAGAGCACTTTTAACACCATAAAAGTAATCGATACCTAAAATATCGCTAAAGCCCGAAACACCATGAACTAGAACGATAGGGTATTTTGTTTCGTAGGCGTCGCAATCCTGCCACCACCAACAAATTGCACTTGCTTGAGCACTAAAGACCATCAGTGCCGTGAGTAAAAGCCAGCTTTTAGCTTGGCCAAATTTATTATTTTTAGCTTTCATATTGTTTTGCCTATTATTTGTTTTTATTAATCAGGGTCGCTTTATTCAATAGCGCTTAAGACTAGCTTGACAAAAAACCAATCAAAAAAGGTTCTACAAGATCACAAACGAACATTTTTTAACCAATTATTTTCTAAACCAAAGCTTCTAGCACTATAAATAATGCGCATTCAGTTTTTCTAGACCAGAACCACTAAACCAGAACTACTAATTCTTACCGCATATAAAGAATTATCTAAATCCAATAGTATGTATTGAGCTTGTTATATTTATTTCTCATGTTTTGTAGCAAAGTTTATTGAAAAACTATTTTTGCTACAGAAAACGTTTCTACAAACCAATCCTCTCACAGCTCAAAACCAGAGCTCAAGAAGCGCAACCGCTAACTTAGACCCCGTTATTATTTTCAACAATTCCCCCCATTTGGGTGATTGCTCTCAAATCACCAAACAATTATAAATAAGCACCCAAGCTAAAAATTTTCTGTAAATTGATCCCTGAACCTTAGTTCTTTAGAATTGCTCCCTGCGCTTAAACGACCTAAGCAATCTGACCACTAATCGATATACTTCCCTGCTTGGAGCTTCTATGACAACCCTCACGCTGTTTATCAGCGACAATTGGCTAAACCTACTAGCCATTATCTGGTTTTTAGTTTGCTTTAATGGCTATATGAAATACGCCAGTGCTCGAAGCTACCGAAGCACCGAAGACTCTCCGAGCCTTGCATCCGAACTTCACCAGTATCGGTTTCAGTGGATGCTCCGGGTCCTGACTAGAGAAATGAGAATCGCTGACAATGCTGCAATTGCGAACCTTGAAAAAGGTGTTTCTTTTTTTGCATCAACGACCATGCTTATTCTCGCTGGCTTAATAACCATCTTAGGCTCAACTGAAAAAGCAATACACCTCATAGAAGGGCTCCCCTTCGCAGTCCCCACCGATCGCTCGGAATGGGAGATCAAAGTCATTACGTTAATTTTTGTTTTTGTCTATGCCTTCTTCAAGTTTACCTGGAGCTTACGCCAATATGGTTTTGTAACCATTATGGTTGGCGGGGCGCCAACCCCTAGTGAAGACTGCAGTAATGAAGAGAGGGAGGCGCTTGCTTCACGCATGGCTTCCATGGCCTCCATGGCCGCTAACAACTTTAATAGTGGCTTACGCACTTACTATTTCTCTATCGCCATGCTGACCTGGTTTATCAACCCATGGGTATTTATGGTCGCCAGCACCCTTATTGTCTTTATTCTATTTCGTCGTGAATTTAAGTCATCCACACTTAAAATCCTGGTGGGTAAAGAAGAGCTGTCTCAAGCAATGCGCTAAAACTCAATAAAAAACAAAAAGTCACAAGTCTATTCTTTACCGATCGCGGGCTTTTTCTATACTCATTAGAACAAATATAAAACAAAGGCAATTGACGCGTAGGAGTTACAGGAATGTCTTTAGAATCGCTATTTAAAGGAAGCCCAAATTTACCCAACATCCCGAAAGTGGTGCAAGAACTGATCAAGCAGTTTAATGATCCTCATTCCAATGTTGATGAGATTTCAAAAAAAATACAGATGGACCAGGTCCTTTCTGCCAAAATTATGCGTCTAGCCAATTCCGCGCGCTATGGTGCAGGACGTAAGATCGCCTCAATCGACTCTGCAGTTGTGATGCTCGGCATCGATACCCTGAAAACCTTAGTCGTTGCCTCTGGTATTACTGGTGCTTTCCAAGACATCCCGGGCTTTGATAAAAAACAGTTCTGGCGTGATAGTTTCATGATTGCCAGCATCAGCAAGCTAATTGCTAAACACACTGACTCAGACCCTGAAACAGCCTTCACAATCGGCATGATGCGTAACATCGGCGAGCTACTAATTCATATTTATCATGAAGAGTCTGCCGTTAAAATTGACAAGCTAGTTGAATCAGGCGCTAATCGAATTGACTTACAAGACAACCAGTTTGGCTATGACTTCACGCAAGCAGGCTCGGAACTTGCCAAACGCTGGAACTTCCCAACAGAAATTGTAAATGGAATACGTCAACAGGCTGCCCCTAACGACTTTGAAGAGTATTCCGCTTATTCAAGCATCGTTTACTTGGCCGACTACTTAAATGAAGCGTTTAAAGCCGAGCAAGAAAAGCAAGAAATTTTATCTCAGTTCCCGGTGGACATTGCTAAGCCAATTGATATCAATCTGGTATCTTTCTTCGAAGAGTTAGTTGAGCTTGCAGAAGCGGAAGATGATATTGAAGAGTTATTGAAAGACTAAGTCAGATAATCTCTCAAAAAGCGCTCATTTGAGCGCTTTTTCTTTGCCTAATAGAAAACCGAAAAGATCATTTTTTTGAATCGGCTACCATTAAAAACCATAACCTAAAGAAACATAAGAGGTTTCATCCATATGTAAGGCTATCAACTGGACCACCCAAAAACGCAAACCTAGCTCTAGACCTAAGCCTTCAATCTCGTTCTCATGCTGTCGTAGATTATCCTTGTCCAATATTAAATAAGACAAGCCCATATCAACTCCCATCAAAGAGAAGCCACTGGTGTAACTGAGGTTAATCTTTTCACCAAAATGCCCAAAACCACCTCGTAAAGTGATTCCTTCGTGCGCTGCACCCTGACGTTTAAAAAATGACATTCCCATATAATGGGTACGGCCAATCAAGTTATCATCAACAACATAGGTATAACGAGGCGTCCACCCCTCCAGGTCAGAGATATTTTTCCAGGAGAAGTCCTCCACACTTAAGTCGTCGAGCCCTAAGTGTTCCAACTTGAATTCAGCAAAAGCCAGTACCGGCGTAAGAACAAGAATCAGAGTAAGCAGTAGTTTTTTCATAAGATCTATTAGTGCATCCTTGACGCTAGCAAAGCCAGGGCGACTTAAATGCAAACGCTTTAAGCCAGCAACCCGAAACAACAAAGACTGAAAGACTACTATATAGTGAAGCCCTAAACCAAGAAGCAGCCACTCTAATTTTGAAGCAGTCGAAGTTTTAATAAGCATTGAGAGGGAAAACGGTAAGATTCAGGCAAAAAAAATCCCGGACAATGTCCGGGATAAATAAGTACACATGAAATCTAAACCTAAATTGAAGAAAGACGGGCCTGAATCGTCTCACCTAAATTCGATATAGTAATCATAGCCAATAAGTTATGAGCGGTCTGTTGGTAAACAATTGCAAAATGTAACGAATTGTTAACGTCTTCTATATTAATTTACTTGGTTTTATGGCAGAGAATAACGATAATGGTCGTTTCTTCTATTTGTGATAGACCTTCCATTATGGAAATAGAGCAGCTATTTACTCTAATAAAAAGCTTGACCAGCCAATCGAACATTAGAGAACTTGTCACAGCACTCGATGACATTCTTATCAATAATTTCGAACGCGTCGATTTGTCAGTTTATGAGCTACAAGCTACACGGCGCTCCAATCATAAAACGACCACTCTTATCGGCATAGAGTGTAGCGGGAAGTCCAACGACATCTATTTAAATAACGACATGGACATGCTGTCGGCTTATATTTCTAAAGAAGAGGTATACAAGGTTGAAAGCAGAACGCGTTTTAAAATCGTCATTCCGGTAGTGTTATATGACAAAAGCGTGTCTCACCTGGTTGTTTTGCGCCACCGCTACGAGAACCAGGATATTAAAAACACTCTCGTAGGCTTTCTGCAAATCGCTGTCGATATCTTTCGCAACTTGCACGAAAAAGGCCATGACCCGCTTACACGCATCTTAAATCGTCAAGCTTTTGACCAAGTCTCTTCCGACCTTGCCTTTTCACAACACAATGTACTGCATGCAAAGGATACCAGCTTTAAAGCGATTGCCATTCTAGATATCGATAAATTCAAATCTATCAATGATCGCTTCGGCCATGCAATTGGTGACGAGACGCTAGTTCTATTTTCACAGACAGTCAGGTCCGTCCTCCGACAGCAAGACCTGTTTTTCCGCTACGGTGGTGAAGAGTTCGTGGTATTGGTAAAAGACGTTCAGAAAGAGCAAGCTTTGGTTGTTCTCGAACGCTGCAGAGCAGCGATAGAGGCTCGCCGCTTCCCTCAGGTTGGCCAGGTTACCGTTAGCATCGGCTTTGCCGACCTAAGCAAAAACGACCACCCTGTAGAAACACTCTCCAAAGCAGATAAAGCGCTCTACTACGCAAAACAAAATGGTCGTAACCAGGTTAACTCGTATGAAGTGCTATTAGAAAAAGGCTTACTTGAAGCCGTTGAACCCGTAGAGAGCTCTATCGACTTCTGGGATTAATCTCTGACGATCTAGACTCTGCCCCCAAAACAAACCATAACAACTAGAACAACTGTAACACTTATGCTTCAACCCTACTCTCTGATCAACTCTCACGGGAAGCCTCATTTAGGACGCTTCAAACACGCCGTCAATGAAATTAATATCAATGACGCAGATTATCGAACACCAATGAACAAACGCGCCAATAAGTGGCAGCGCCATTTCAATTTTAAACGCTTTCAATATTTCGGCGGCATAAGTGGTGACCTGATATTTGGCTGCGCATTAGCTGACTTACGCTATTTGGGCGCAGCTTTTGTCTATATCTATCGAACTTCAGATAAAAAAATGCTTACTTGGCAATTCAAAAAACCTTTTGCACTCGGGCTAGATATGACGAACCGTCCCGATAATGGCATATCAAGCTTCAAGTCAGGCAAGCATAGTATCAAAATGCGCTACCAACTTAACTCACAGGGCGAGCGGCGCAAAATACTCGAGATTGGTTTTGGCTCGGAGCTCAACATTCAGGCCGAAACCATAGAGAAACCAAGCTTTGAGGAAATGGCTCTTTGTACACCGACCGCAGTCAATGGCTGGGTCTATGCTCAAAAAACGGCAGCACTTCCTGCTAGCGGTGAAGTTCACTGTGCTCTCGGCAAGTTCAAGCTAAATGAAATTGCTTGTTATGGGCATCATGACTTTTCGGCTGGGTACATGCGTCGAGAAACATTCTGGAACTGGGCATGCTTTTCCGGCGCATCTTACTCCACAGCCGATAGATCAGAAGATAAGCCACCGCTCGGGCTCAATGTGTCTTGGGGCGTCAATGAAACAGGCTATTCTGAAAACTGCTTTTGGGTTGGCGATAAGCTCCATCAACTACCTCAAGTTCAGTTCAGATATGACCGGGATGAAGAAAGCTCCGCGTGGAGAATCAGCTGTGAAAACGGACAGCTTGATCTAAGCTTTGTGCCTGAAGGAATGCATAAGGAACACCTCAATGCCGGTTTCATGGCCACAAACTTCAAACAAATATTCGGCAAGTTTAAGGGGCACTTAATCACCGCTGAAGGCAAACGCTACGAGATTGAATCTCAATATGGTTTTGTCGAAGATCAGTACTCTAAGTGGTAAACGTCCATACTAGACAATTTAATTACGACACATCAACAGCAAAAATAGACTTTTGATTTGACGCCTCTAGACATTAAGGGTACAACTGTAAGCTATATTACAGGAGTCTATTATGACTAAGCGCCAAGCAAACAAAACCAAGCACGACACAGCAAATGATAAAAGTGAGCTCCCCTCACTCTCAAAACAGCTATTAGAGCTACATTTAAAGCACGAACTTGAGTGCTTTAACTCCGATCGTTTTATTGAGCTATGCGATTCAGAGACTGAGTTTTTACTGAAAGCTGTAGGAGAAATCCATCTAAATAAGTTTGTCAGCGCTAAACAAATCAAACAAGTTATATACGAAAACGTCGTTAGCTCAAGTATTCCAGGTGCCATCGCCGAAGTTGCGGGTGAGGCAGCCGACACTCTATTTACATCAAAAAAACATCAAGAAACCTTACTGAACCAAATCATCAGCAAAAAAGACTTTGAAGAATTCATAGACAAAGCTTTAGAGCTAAAGGAGCAGCGAAACAAAGGCATAGACAAAGTAATTGAGCTACCGATATATGCCGAATTAATATCAGGCATTCTTTACCA
>NZ_LWFE01000214.1:0-1616 GCF_001635675.1 Oleiphilus sp. HI0061
CTAAAGTATTTGTGCTTTTCGATAAAGCGGTTGCGCTTGTAACCTCGATCCAACCTGGTAATGTAGTCCGACTTGGGCACCCTGAATACATCGCCTCTGCGATTTAAGTCCGGTGTAGTAATCGGCTGATCGACAGAGCCGGGCGCAGGTCGAACCGGTGCATGCAAGGTGTAATATTGTTGGTACATTTCAGAGTTGCTATCACAACGAGCTGGAGATACCAGATCACTCATATTTCTCACGTGACCGTCAGATAGCAAGCCACGATTCTGCACCCAGTACATATCACGTAAGAATGTCGCGCGAATCGACTCGACCTCTTTTTGGTAAATCGTTGGAGAGAAAAATCTGCCAACTTCATCCAAACGCAACATCTTTTCATTTGTGTTGGCACCGACGCCATCATTGTGGCAGCTGCCGCAATCGCGATCGAAGGTCTCTTTACCTCTTGCTATCGCTGCAGAAACTTTTGGATAGGACTGCCAGCCCTGGCTAATAAACTGTCCTTCTTGCAATGCTGGTATTTCGCGCGTTTTCGTTACCTCTTTATCTGGTTGAGGTATCTTAATACCAAACCAGCCCCGCTTAGGCGGCTGCGGTACCATCTCGGTATAGGTCTCTATGACTGTACCGGTTTCTGTTTGGTCGACAAGTAAACCCTTCTGCTTCAACCAGCGATACATACCAATTTCACGTAGTAAGTCATCGTCCTCATCAAGCTGGGTCATGTACGCGGTTAAGGCTTGTAAAGGCGCTTTTCTCATTGCCCCTTGCGCACCGTCCGGCTCTTCTGCATGCACATAAGAACCTTCAAAACCGACATAGGATTCGGTATGCGACAGAGAACGTCGAATCGACATATAGTTGGTCACATTTGGAATTGCGATCGGTGAAAACTGATAATCATTATCGGTATGGCTGCCCTCTCCTTTGATTCTAACCAAGTTATGCTCACCGGCACCGGCAGGCATATGATAGATCAACATATCTTTGGCAACTTTTTCTTCTTCCGGTGCCCAGTCTGGCCCTGGCTCCTTCTCATAAATGCCCTTGAAGGTTTTTAGCGGCGTCTGTAAAACTGTCCACTTCATGGTCCATTCAGGGTTAGGCAAGCCAGGGAAAACCTTTGTTTCATCTTCGCCATTGACGTTTTGGTAAGTGATTTGATAACCGTGGCACGACGCACAGTTGAAACCGGCAAATTCACCCGGCCCTGTATAAGGGTGATTACCTTCTGCATAGCGATATCCTACCCAACCTGTATCTTTTGTATTGCCTTCAAGCTTGGCAGAACCCAAGGTGAGGAAGCCGGGGATCGGGGTTGGCATTGGGTAAGGATCAAAGTAAACATCATCCATCGCTTCATTCGGCACTTGCCCTCTGACCGTTTTATAGGCGCCAAACAACTCTCTCGGGTCAGCATAGCCTCCTTTAACCGGGTCAAACGAACGATAGTTAAAGATCGCCTTCCAATCCAGGTTTCGTACCGCATGTGCGACACCAATATTGTAGTCGTACGACCAGAATATCTTTCGACCTTCTGTCACCAAATCAGAGAAGTTCGGGTTATTAACATCTATATCAATCGGCGTGCTGGCAACGGCATCACTCAGCTG
>NZ_LWFE01000215.1:0-930 GCF_001635675.1 Oleiphilus sp. HI0061
TATATCGCGGTCTTCATTAATCTCTTCAAGCAATGTCGACTTGATCTCTTCGATACAGCTTTCAATAGTGGCGATTTCAGATTCACTAAGCTCGATATCATCATTGCCAAATAGCACAGAGATAAGAGTGTTAGTGTCAAAGTCTACCGGCCCGATAACACTGGCGCATACAAGGCCGTGAAAGCCAAAATAATCCAAAGCCTCTTCATTTAGATGCTCGGCAAAAAGAATATCTTCGAGCTGTTCAATTTGTTGTTCGCTTAGTGACATTTGCTAAAACCGTATGACAGTGCAACCAATGCGTTCATGTGTGTATGGGCGCTGGTTGGGAGCGGGGTGGTATAAAAAACGAGAGTATAAACTGATTTTCCACAGATTAGTATCTGCAGTACCTGGTAAGCATAAAAAAGCCGGTAAGAACTAATTGCTCATACCGGCTCTGAGGTCTTTCAGAACTTAATTAGCGGAAATGCTATTCAGTATCTGTAGTCTGAGTTGCTTTACTGTCTTCAGCTTTTGCTGTTGATTCAGCGGGGCTCACCTCAACCTTAACAGCTGACAGCTCTGGTGACTTAGGAGCCGCCGCGCTTTCAGTTTCAGCTGATTGCGCTCTTGGGTCATTGTGAACCCGGTTAGAGCGGTTAGGTCTACGACGGCGAGCTGGCTTTTTAACTTCGACTTTATGCTCATCAGCCGGCTTCGCTTCGGCTTTAGGGCTTGTATTGCCAGTTATTTCTTTTGTCGCGCTTTCCTTATCAGCAACAGCTTGCGTCTTCGTTGGAGAGGCATCCGACTTGCTGTTTGTCGCTTTATTGCCTCGATTTCTACGAGGGTTACGGCTACGAGGTCGGCGAGTCGAAGTTTTCTCTTCGCTATCACTAGAGCTGGCATCTGATGTAGTTACTTCAGTTGCAGTTTCATCACTTGTTT
>NZ_LWFE01000216.1:0-1094 GCF_001635675.1 Oleiphilus sp. HI0061
CTTTGTGCTAGTCGAGGAACTTTGTTTCTTGCAGCAAAGATGTTTTGCATGCTCTGTCCAGGGTTTTGTATTTGCCAGATAGCGCTAGCAGAAGCGATACTGATACCTTTTTCGTCAAGCTTTGTCAGAGCCCAGCTCAAGTATTCAACTGTGACTTTGTGAGGGTGGGCGATTGCTATGGCTGTGCCATTCTTCTTTGCTAGTTCGACTAGCTTGATAAACTGAGCTTGAACAAATTTTCGGGTTTGAAAATGGTCAAGAAAAACATCCCGGCTTATGTTAGGGATTTGGTGCGCTGCGGCAATTTTGGCGGCAACCGAGTTGGCAGAGGTGCGACTATCCAAGAAAAAGAAGGGGTGCTGTTTAACCGTTTCCATTACCCACTCCATAACCTTGTTTTGAGTTGTCAACTGACTGCCCATATGGTTATTCAGGCCTACCATATGCGGAATCGAGATAAAGCTTTTTCGCAAGGTTTGCTTAATTTGCATCTCANTCATGCTTTCGGTTAAACCGCCCTTACCGAGCTTAATCCCAAGCTTATTTTGCATGGGCGAGTGGAGCATGATTTCCTTGCCATTCTCTTTAGCTCTTTCGATTAGGGCTCGTGTATGGCGTCTTTCTGGTAGAAAAGACAAAGTAAGGGGGTAGGGTAGGTCAATTAATCGGGAGCCGTTCTCCAGGTGATTCCCCATATCGTCAATGACGATCGCGATGGTCGGTTGCTGCTTTAGTTCTGCAGCAACGGGAAAAGCAAGCACGACAGTAGTCAGGATAAAGGTGACTACTGTACTGAGCTTGAGGAGATAGTTACTCACCTTGTGGCGTGCCTTCTTCAGCTAGGTTTTCAGCCTCAGTTTGGCTCTCTGGTGTTTTGACGGAAGAGTTCTTTTGCTTAACTTTTAGAATATCCAAAGCCTTTAGCAAACTTAAAGCTTCCTGAAGCTGGAAGTCTTTTTCCAGCATGGATTGTTGACGAGAAACTTCTGAGTCTTCGCTTTCTTCTTTGCTGGATTCATTCTTATTTTGGTTGCCGTTACTTAAGTGACCGGCTAGATCAGACTCTCGATAAAAGGCTTTGGTTTTTTCTTCAC
>NZ_LWFE01000217.1:0-739 GCF_001635675.1 Oleiphilus sp. HI0061
CGCCTTCCCAGTTAGCGGATACCCAGCTTTTTGATTTCGAAACACTAGCAATTGATCGCAGTGGTGAACGTAAAGAGTATGAGTTTGATTTAGAGCAATCTATTTCTTCATCCCGAACTAAAGAGGATGATATGGTTCAGATCGTTGAGGTTATGCCACGTTAAACTAACGCGAGTCTTCTCGCTGCGTTGGAATACATCTCGGGATTACATTTTAATAAGAAATCGAAAGGCAGGAATATGAGCGAGTCGGAAATACAAACCTTAATGCAGCAGGCTAACGAGTATATACAGTCTGAAAGACTCTCTCGAGCTCGTCGTTGCTATAATAAGATTCTTTCGATCGATCCGCAGAACTGTGATGCTCACTATTCTTTAGGGACGATTGCTCGCCAACAAAATGATAATCAAGCAGCGAAACAACACCTGCTGCATGTGTACCAAGCCGAGCCCCTCAATAGGACTTTTGTATTGGAACTAGCGGGTCTTTATGCTGATATGGGAATGATTGTTGAGTCAGCAAAGGTTTTCGAAGCTTATCTTTCAGTACAAGATGATATTGAATTATCAGGAAAATATGCCGAGGTCTTGGTAAAGGCTAAGGAATTTGAACGTGCGGTTGAATGTCTGAAAGCATGTGTTGGGAAGAAACCTGAAAATTTAAGTTATCGCATGCAATTAGGTAAATTGTTGTACCAACTATTACGTTTTGAAGAAGCACAATCAGTTTATTTGAGTGC
>NZ_LWFE01000218.1:0-1759 GCF_001635675.1 Oleiphilus sp. HI0061
AATTCAAAATCAATATCATGCGATTCCAGCCACGTTAGCGCTTTCTTCATGGTATCGCAGGCTTTAATTCCGTAGATTTTTACTGTACTCATTGTTTTACCTTGTACGAAAGTTGTTTGTGGAAAGAGCGTTAAAGAGATTCAACGAATTCACGAATTCGAGTTGCCGCTTCGATGCACTCTTCTTCACTGGCAACTAAGGCCATTCTGATTCTATTTTTACCCGGATTTAGACCCTTGACGGTACGAGACAAATAGCTGCCCGGAAGCACGGTGACATGCTTTTGTTGATATAGCTTTTGAGCAAACTCTTCATCCGATATCGGTGTCTCTGGCCAAAGGTAGAAGCTCGCATCACTTTGCTTGATGTTCAGTACCGGGCTTAAAATTTCAAGAACTGCCTCGAACTTTCGTTTGTAGGCTTTACGGTTCTCTTGTACGTGAGCTTCATCGTTCCAGGCTTCAATGCTTGCTAACTGGTGTTGAATCGGCATTGCGCAGCCGTGATAAGTTCGGTATTTCAAGAAGCCTTTTAACAAGTCTGCATCACCTGCAACAAATCCTGAGCGTAGGCCGGGCAGGTTTGAGCGCTTTGACAAGCTATGAAAGACAATACAACGCTTATAATCATCTCTTCCTATTTCGGCGCAGACCTCTAGCAAACCAGTCGGAGCTTGGTCTTCATCGCAATAGATCTCCGAATAGCATTCGTCCGATGCAATAATGAAGTCATGCTTGTCGGCTAGTTTTATGAGCTTTTTAAGCGTTTCAGCGGGCGTGACAGCGCCTGTCGGGTTGCCCGGAGAGCACATGAATAGAATCTGGCAGCGGTCCCAAGTGCTATCGGCGACTGAGTCGTAGTCGGGAATGAACTGGGTATGCTCTAGTGTAGGAAGTAATTCAAGCTCAGCCCCTGCAAGATAGCTAGCGCCCTCATAGATCTGATAAAAAGGATTAGGGCTCAGCACTAAAGCTTGATTACTGGCTTCTCTATCGATGACCGCCTGAGTAAAAGAAAAAATTGCCTCTCGTGTGCCGTTTACCGGAAGAATATTATCTTCGCTGCAAAGAGTGCCGGGCTTTAGATTAAAGCGTTGTGTCGCCCAGTTTGTCATGCTCTTTCGAAACTCAGGTAACCCTTTTGTGCTTGGGTATATTGCGACTTTGCCTAGGTTATTGGTGATGCTGTCGAGCACAAACTGCGGAGAAGGGTGCTTCGGTTCACCAATAGACAAGGGAATAGCTGAATAATCTGCTGATGGTGTTACTTGCCCGAGCAGTGCTTTAAGCTTTTCAAAGGGATAGGGCTGAAGTTTATTCAAGTCTGGGTTCATGAGGTTATTTCTACCTGCTCATCTAGAAGTGTACATATGTCGTGCTGTAAGGCCTCGCAAATCATTGCGTCACTAAGCGGTTGACCGTCTGTGTCGGTAATGAAGAAAACGTCTTCTACTCGCTCGCCCAAGGTGGCAATACGTGCATTGATCAATGATAAATTATGCTTTAGAAGTGCCTGACCAATCCGTGCGAGTAGGCCTGGACGGTCAGGCGTTACAACCTCCATCACGGTACGCTGATTAATCATGTCATTGCTGAAAGTCACTTCCGTCGGGAAGGCAAAATGCTTCAGTTGGCGCGGCGTGCGGCGGCTGATTATCTCGGGGTAGTCTTCCGGGTCGTCGAGCTCTTCTATCAAGCGTGAGCGAACTTGCTCTTTTCGTTCTACATCGTTTGCTAAGGGCATGTTGTGCGCATCGGTA
>NZ_LWFE01000219.1:0-1075 GCF_001635675.1 Oleiphilus sp. HI0061
ACTACTCTAGCAAGCATATTATTCACGATATCACGAGAGGCTACTATTCTGACATTCAGCTAGCCGCCTTTGTCACCGCTTGTGCAGGAAACCGACTCAATACCGACGAAATTATTTCCCTTACCAAGGCCATGGTCGATGCAGGTAGTCAACTCGAGTGGGGCAGTGAAAAGGTGATGGATAAGCACTGTGTTGGAGGCTTACCTGGCAATAGAACGACACCCATCGTCGTCGCTATTGTAAGTGCTGCCGGTTTGATCATGCCGAAAACTTCCTCACGCGGTATTACCTCACCTGCCGGTACCGCCGACACCATGGAAACTCTTGCTCCCGTGACCTTGAGCATTGAGCAAATGAGATCAGTAGTTGAACAAGAAGGCGGCTGTATTGCCTGGGGAGGCTCAGTTAGCCTTAGCCCGGCAGATGATATTCTGATTCGTGTCGAACGTGCACTCGACCTTGATAGCGAAGGCCAATTGGTCGCATCGGTGATATCCAAAAAAGTGGCTGCCGGGTCAACACATGCCTTAATCGATTTGCCGGTTGGCATTACCGCCAAAGTTCGCGATATGGACTACGCGACAAAACTATCGACACAGCTAGAACGAAGCAGTGAAGCCTTAGGATTAAAAATATCCTGCCTAATGACAGATGGCCAACAACCCGTGGGTTTCGGCATCGGCCCTGCCTTGGAAGCGCAAGATATTTTAACCGTACTACAAAATAGCCCGCTAGCACCTCAAGACCTAAGACAGAGAGCACTACTGATTGCTGCAAAGATTTTGGAAATGGGCGATGCGGCAGAGCCGAATCACTGCCTTGATAGGGCCACAGAAATTCTGGATTCAGGCAAAGCCTGGACAAAATTCCAAGCTATATGTGAGGCGCAGGGAGGTATGAGGGAACCACCCAAGGCCCCCTATCGTCATGAGGTATTCTCGGATAAACAGGGTATAGTTTGTTACATCAATAACCGCTTTATCAGTAAACTGGCTAAACTCGCTGGCGCGCCCTCTGCAGCTGCCGCCGGTATACTCTTTAAGACCCATTTAGGGGATATAGTCGATATTGGTAC
>NZ_LWFE01000220.1:0-714 GCF_001635675.1 Oleiphilus sp. HI0061
CTTTGATCTGAACGCTGGAATGGTCCTGAGCGGGGAGTATGGCAACTCGATAAACCACTTGGGTGTTATCGTCTGACTCGTTACTTTGGGCTTCGTTTTGCTCTTCAACGCCCACATAGATAACTTTGCTAGGGGAACTGACACTAATGGCTAGCACACAGTCTCTAAGGCGTTTTAAATGTTTCTGAGCCGCAGGGTCCATTGAAAGAGCTGTATTGATTGCACTTTCAATAGTAACTGCAATTTTAGTTAGCCGCTTAGTGTCCATAAGGCTCATCTTAAGGTTTTATACCCGTATGTAGAGCAACAATGCCGCCGCTCATGTTGTGATAACGACAATTGGCAAAGCCTGCGTTTTCCATCATACCTTTTAAGGTTTCCTGGTCAGGGTGCATGCGAATAGACTCTGCCAAGTATTGATAGCTTTCACTATCATTGGTGATCAAACGCCCCATTAAAGGCAGAGCCTTGAAAGAGTACTGGTCGTAAACTTTACTGAGCAGGTCATTCTTTGGCTTGGAAAACTCAAGAACCAATAGTCTGCCGCCTGGTTTTAATACGCGTGCCATTGAGGCTAGTGCCTTGTCTTTATCTGTCACATTTCTAAGGCCAAAGGCGATGCTGACACAATTAAAATAGTTGTCTGGAAAAGGGAGTGTTTCGGCGTTGGCTTGAACAAAATCGATGTTGCTGCCGTAGCCTCTGTCTAGTAAA
>NZ_LWFE01000221.1:0-1081 GCF_001635675.1 Oleiphilus sp. HI0061
AATCAAGTCTCTGAGATTGTCTGGGTTACTAGGGTCAGGGTGATGATTAGGAAAACTACCATCAACCTCACAATGCAATGGAATAACTTCACAACCAAGTTCTTCAATTAGTTGTGGCGCAACCTTCCCGCCCACGCCGTTACCCGCATCCAATACAACTTTTAAAGGCGCAGCAACAGCAATATCATTTAGAATTGTGTCCATGTACTCTTGGGTCACATCGCTATCTGTACATGAACCTTCTCCATGCTCAAAGTCCTGCAACAAGATACGGTTGTAGAGCTTTTGAATATCATCGCCAGCCAAGGTTTTACCATCAAGCATGATCTTAAGGCCGTTATAATTAGCTGGATTATGACTGCCTGTAATCATCACACCACTTCCTGTTTTAAAGTGGTGCGTAGAGAAATATAAAACCGGCGTGGGAACCTGCCCAACATTGACGACATCCAGGCCGGTACTCAAGATCCCGCGGATCAATGAATCCGAGTACGGTACGCTAGAATAACGACCATCAAACCCGACGCATATCGCGTTTTGCCCTTGAAGAAGCGCCTCACTTGCAATAGCTTTACCTATTAACTCTACAAGCCCTTCGTTTAAGGTTTCGTCAACCACACCCCGGATATCATAGGCGCGGAAAATAGTCTGGGGAATATCTATATCCAGACCTTGCACTTCCGAAACCATATCATCTGTATCACCAAGCGCTCCAGAACCTTCTGCATCATTTAACACATCCAAATCAAGCAAATCATCATCAAACAGAGGCGCATCATCTTCTACGTCATTCGAAACAGGAGCTGTTTTTTTAGACTGCTCTTCTTTTGGCTTATTAGCGGTCTGTTGCACAGACTTCTTCGCACTCGCGGATAAGTGCTTTATGTGTTCAGATACAGCTGACGACATTGCTGTGAACTCTCCAAAGGAGAAGGAGGCACGCCCAGTTTTGCCACCCGAAGCAAGCCCAGCTGCCATTTGACTAACTTGAAGAATATCTTTACGAACACTTAGCATGTTCATCCGAGCGATTAACACTAGCCCAAGAATTAGCACAACACCTACCCCAAGCAAAATAATC
>NZ_LWFE01000222.1:0-750 GCF_001635675.1 Oleiphilus sp. HI0061
CGTGTGACCTAAAGCCAACTCCATTTGGAAGTTGGACATTTTAATGCTAGATGAGCAACCTTGATTAATTTGCTCACAAGTACTTACCTCAATGGAGGGAGAATAAAAGTTAAGACGAAACTCTGCTGCCATACGCTCTTCCCCGTCATCGCCCCACAAGCGCAAGTAAGACCCGTCAAACACGGCACTTTCAACATTGATGTTTAAATTGCTTGCAAGAGCACCATCATTAATTTCAAGTTCTAAGCCAAGATCTGGCCTCTCCCCATTTACCCATTCAGCAGATGAAGGTCTACTAGAACACTCCCCACCTGCAGCACCAGTCAAACAGTCATAACCTTGAGCAGTATCTAAAACCTTCCTAGGTGCCGCAAATTCAAGTACCGCCTCTCCGGGTAAGCCAATATCAGGGTCATCACCATTTAATAAATCAATTTCGTATGGGTTAGTTAGCCTACCTAGATTTACACCCTCTAGAGTCTCCCCATAATTACTACCTGCACGCGCGATATACATTTGATTAACGTTGATTACAACGTCTTCTCCAGCACTGTTAGTTACACCACTAATCCTGAATACCTTGCCTTCGCTTGGATTATGGCCGTGACTGAAAATAAAGTCATCCATCACTAAACCGATGCCTTGGCCATCGACCTCAGATAAATCACTGTCAGATAGCGACTGCATTTCTGCATATATCTTCGTACTACTAGCCATCATTAGCGATAGAAATAACAAAGCAATTTTGTT
>NZ_LWFE01000223.1:0-971 GCF_001635675.1 Oleiphilus sp. HI0061
AACAGGCAGATAAACATCGCTTCATTGTAGTCACTAAATGTATATTCTTTTGTTGTTTGATGAAAGTCACTGAACTTTACTTTAACGCCTAGCTTCTGAATGCCTCTTCCCGGCAAATGCTTTGCAGCACGCTGTTTTAACTCGGGCAACAACCTTGATACTAAAATCGCTTCAAGTGAAGACGGGTCGTCAATGTCTTCAGGGAAGGTTAGCTCTACACCCACTGACTTCCTTGTTCGGTGAGTTATTACTGAGCGCTCGTCTTGTCCATGGCAACGTTGCCAAAGTAAATGGCCTAGTCTTCCGAAGTTATGTAGTAGTGTTTGTTGGTCAAAAGCCTTTACATCTTTTCCAAACCGCAGTTGCTTAGCACTGAGCTTCTCGAAGGTGACTTTGCCAACGCCAGGGATTTTATCTAAAGGCATATCGTCGATAAAACTGGCCACGTTTTCTGGAGGAATTACATAAATACCGTTTGGTTTATTGATATCGGAGGCAACTTTAGCGAGGTACTTGATGGGCGCCACCCCTGCTGATGCTGTCAGACCAAGCTCACGTTGAATCGTCTTGCAAATATCCTGAGCGATGAGCGTTGCTGAACCGTGATGTAACGAGCAGTTGGTGACATCAAGGTAAGCTTCATCGAGGCTAAGTGGTTCGATCAGATCAGTATAACGTTCGAATATTTCACCAATCTGTTTACTAACGGTTCTATATACATCCATTCTACCCGGAAGCAATACAAGATCTGGGCATAAACGCAGCGCAACTGAGGTCGGCATGGCAGATCTAAGCCCAAACTCTCGTGCTATGTAGTTACAGGTAGAGAGGACACCGCGAGAGTGGCGCTTTCCGCCAACGGCAACGGGTAAATTAGTTAACGCCGGTTGGTCACGGATTTCCACGGATACAAAGAAAGCATCCATATCTACATGAATTATCTTGCGCAAACCGTTGCCTCGAAATTAAAT